>NZ_JPWT01000056.1:0-86938 GCF_000773065.1 Burkholderia sp. ABCPW 111
TCCATCACTTCCTGCCTGGTGTTAGTCAAAAACACAGTCTTATGCCTACCCGCTAGTTTAAGTGAGAGGCTATGTCCGGTGTTTCAGGGGGCTGCTCCAGCATCCGAATTCATTGCCTTGCTCTTGGTGGTGTCGACCTGACGAGCGCGGCCGGCGTACGGAACGCATGTTTCCTTGGCGGTGCGTCACGGAAAGGCGAAGGGAAATTCCGCGAAGCAGCCATCGCGCAATTTTTTCGATAGCTGTTCAGCATGCTCCGGCTCACCCTCTTCGTGCGTGGCGAGATCCAAGTAATAGTTCGTGCCATCGTGTTTCGCGTAGATGATCCAATCGCCAGTTAGTCCCCTTTGGGCTCGTTCCTTGAACCCGCCGACTACTAGGCGGTGCGCGAGGTAGGCTTGCCACAGTTCGGGATCTTCGCCGTATGTCTCCGCGACTTCGCGCAGCATTCGATCTAGATCTCTGTTTCCGCCGTCGGCGAGATTCCAGCGGATTCCGATATTTCGGACAAGGTGCCGGCCCGACCAGAAGTGCTTATGCCAAAAGGGTTGGAGGTGAGGTCCCTTGAATGGCGATTCACGCTTTGTTTTGGATGTCGGGCGGATGCCTTCGAGATAGTCGAGTTCGTCCAACACGGCGAACGGGTCGAAGTACCGATCGCTCTTATCCAGAAGCCGGATCGCGAGGGCGATACTGATGCGGGGCGCGTATGGTCGTTCGCGCACTGCCGTTGTCTTGAGCTTGGCGATCGCGTCCGGGGTCAAACTGACCATCGTTCTTGATTTTTCCACTGCCGGTGTGTGCATGACGTTGACGCCTGTAGCATACACATATGCTTCGTGAGGACGCTCTCGCAGGTCTCCCGGTGTATGGGGTACGTTTGGGGGTGTGTCGGATCTTCATATGAGGTGATTCTTATTGGAATCAGACTGTTAAGTCGTAAATCCCATTCCTGCAGCCATACCGA
The DNA here is from genome assembly GCF_000773065.1 of Burkholderia sp. ABCPW 111. Taxonomy (NCBI): domain Bacteria; kingdom Pseudomonadati; phylum Pseudomonadota; class Betaproteobacteria; order Burkholderiales; family Burkholderiaceae; genus Burkholderia; species Burkholderia sp. ABCPW 111. Next base: position 968 of record NZ_JPWT01000056.1, read on the forward strand.
AGCGGGTCCCAGAGATGGGGCCCGTTTTTTTTTGTTCTACAAAATCACGCACGTTCTACAAAACGACAAAAAGCACATCGGGATGGCATACTGCCCATGTAAGTGACCGACCAACAATTGATAAGCGTCATCGACATGGCAGAGACCTACAACATCGGGGAAATCGCGACGCGCGTACGGATAGCAGTCGTCAATGAAATCAAGAAATGAGCGGCAATCAAGACTTCGAATGTCGCCCGAGTTTTGAACGAGCGATCGTTTCAATTGATCGGCATGCCGATGGGCGCAGCCTTATTACCATTCACTGCATAGAGACGGACCTGGGGATGCGTAAAGTCATTAGGAATCTCGAAGGAAAAGCCCGATCGCAGAAGCAAGTCGGAATCGTAGTGAGTGGCGACGTCGCGGCGCTCGAACTGCTGTGAGGGTGCGACGTTGATGACGCGATTTCCCGAGGTGGCGACGATGAACTCGGCGGCTAGCCCACCGTCTCGAAGTGCCGCCCAGCCGGAGTATGTGATGCCTGTTGCCGTTGTGGTCACGGCGTCAATGTTGCCGCCCGCCCCTTGAGTGCCGGAAGCCGACGCTAGCATTCGGCCCCCGGCCAGGAATTTGATCGATCCTCCATTCGAGACGACGCGGACGTCGGCTCCGAGGAATTCGTTGCTTCGGCGATGTGTATCCCTTTCCGTGGTGGTGAACTTTCGGTCGTGATGAATTCTGTCGATCGTTTCGTATAAGTCGGGCTTGGGGACTGCGTACATCGATCGCTCGACGCGTTCTTCAATGACGAGTTCAGGTTTTTCCTGAGCCACCATTTTTGCGAGGATGTCGGAGTTCGGTATGGTCCATGCGTACACGACTCGTCCATAATTCTGCGAAAAATACGGAATGACGGAGTTGAAATACGAATCTCTGAATACCAGCACAGTTCCACTTTTGCCGGGGCAGGTTGTCGCGAAAAGGCTCGTCGGATAGTTCGGCATCGAGAAGCCCAACGGCCATTGAGCTTGGCGATGGATCGTGCATTCGGGCGAAAGGAGCTTCTTCGGCTGATACGTCGTTTCCACGACAGGAATCCGGATCATTCGCGACATATCCGTGCTTCCAATGTCCGATTGAGCCGAGGGCGCCACAGTCATAAAAGTCGTGTTTTCGTACGCATAGGGATGGGGTGATCCGATGGACTGCATGAGATCACGGTATCCAATATAAGCGCCGTACGGGGTCCAATGGGTATCGGTATGGAAGAAGAGATCTGGGTTTCCATCCGATTTGTGGGCAATCAGTGACTGGCTTGGATTGATGAAATAAGGTGTCTCTCCAAGATAGCCTTCGAGTTCTTGCAGTCTGGACGGCCCTTTCCCTTGCACCTGTCGTGGCAGGTATTCCGGATAGATCGTGTTCTTGTCAGGGCCGACCATGAAGCGATAGCCGATACCTTGATCTTTGAGCCACGTGTAACGCTGCTCAAGAGCCAGCTTCCAATCACGGAGCTCAGTGCCCGAAAATCGAGCCCTACGCTCGATATCCGGGCGGCTTCCCACGTCGGAGATAAAAAGCCAGTCGCCGTGGCCGGCGATCACCTGCTGTGTTCCAGACAGATGGAACACCTTATACATCAAGTAGCTGTGCAGGCTGAGGAAGACATTTCGGAACCCGAAGCGATCATTAACGTATGCGTCGAGGTCTTTGGGGAAGCTTTCAAGCCCGTGAGTGCTGAACTCCATGGAAGGAAACGTCGCTAGCCTCCGTTCCTCCGAGTTCTTTCCGTCGCTGAACCACATGGTAACGAACGGGACGGAAATGGCCGCTACGAAGGCGGCGGCCATGATCAGATTGACCAGTCTCTTGCGGCGCATACTCAAGTCAAAAGCGGAAATAGATGAACGGGTTATACGTTCCGGCGGCCATCTCGGCGGCGCAGATCGTCAATATAGCAAGCACCGCGATCAAGCGAATGTAAGCGTAATTCGGATTCTGTGCGAATGCCGATAACGCCAGAATGTTCGCCGGCAGCGGTTCATTCGAATGCGAAGGAAATCTTCGTTCGCGCCAATCTCTCGCAAGCGAAATTGCAAGCGGAGTCGACAGGATGGCACCCAGGGCGATGGTTGCAAAAACCTGCGCATTCAAATAGAAGCCAATTTGCGGAGTGAACCAACTGGCTTTGGTAAATCCGAACATGGCGGCCACGTAAGAGCATGCGTAAGAGAAGCTGTCCGCCCGAAAGAACACCCAGCCAATCATTACCATCATGATCGTGTAAATCCAGCCGACAAATTTCGGCATCGCATCCAGCCATTTACCGATTCGGGTGCGTTCCAGCACAAGCAATGATCCGTGGAACGCGCCCCAGAAGACAAAGTTCCAGCTTGCTCCATGCCACAGCCCGCACAGCAGAAAAACCGTGAACAAATTGATTCGCATGCGCAATGGAGATGTGCGGTTACCGCCAAGCGGGATGTAAAGGTAGTCGCGAAACCACGTGGATAGCGAGATATGCCACCGGCGCCAGAATTCTCGTACCGAGGTTGAGATATAGGGGTAATTGAAGTTCTCGGTGAGTTCGAATCCGAACATTCGGGCGAGCCCGATTGCCATATCGGAATATCCTGAAAAATCAAAGTAGATCTGAAGCGTGTAGCAGACGATGCCGAACCATGCCATGGGCGTTGAGATGCCCTCCGGCGGAAGGGCGAAGATGCTGTCCGCAGCCTGCCCCAGGACGTTTGCGATCAATACCTTTTTGCCCAGTCCGAACGCGAAACGCTCGACTCCCGAACTGAAGCGTTCGAGTGTGTTGCGTCGATGCAAAATCTGCTCGGCTATATCGTGATAGCGAATGATCGGCCCGGCAACCAGTTGAGGAAATAGGGAGATATAAAGCCCCATGTCAAGAGGGTTGCGTAGCGCGTCTGCTTCCTTACGATATATGTCTACAATGTATGAAATCGAGTGAAAGGTGAAAAAAGAAATGCCGATGGGCAATACGGTTTCGACGATGCTGGTATGCTTTCCGAGTAGGAAATTGATTAGACTATCTAAATTGCTTGTTAAAAAGAATGCATACTTATAGTAGATGAGTGCGAGAAGATTGATCGTGACGCCGAATGTCAATATCACGAACTGTATCTTGCGTGAACTAGCACGGGCGATAAGGAGGCCGATGATCCAGTTGAAGATGATGGATGCCGCCATCAACAGCAGATATTTTGGCTCGCCCCATGCGTAAAAAGTCAGGCTTGCAATCAGCAGCCAGATGTTGCGAAGCCGGTATGTCAGTGCCCAATAGAGCCCCAGCGTGATGGGCAGAAACACGTAGAGAAATATTGCCGAGCTAAAAACCACGTGGTCCCCGTATTTCTGAGCTAGGCGAGCGGGCCTCGTTGCCGGACGCCAGCGGTTGAAAATGTTGGCGGATTATAATACACGGCTGGTTCCTGCGACTCGAACCAGGCAGCGACGTATCCGGCGGGCTGTCCCGGACGTGCGATCAAGCGTTTGCCGTCGAGTCTTTTGATTTCCAATAATTGTCGGATTAATGGTGTCCGCTCGAGGTTGCGGCATCATGCATGTCGCTTGATGCGTCGATGCTTGGGACTCCGGTGGTGTTGGACGGAGCGGCGCGCAGTTCAACACAGCAGGAAGTGCAAAAAGCACTCCGTGACCGCCGCACGTACTTTCGCGACCGCCGCGTTTCGCATCGAACTGTTCCGCCAATCCAATTCGATCGGATATTAGGAAAGACTCACCGGACTCGCAACGAGCCGAAGCCCCGTCACGGCCGCGATTGCCGCCGCGGCATGCGCCGGAATGGTCGCGAAGGTCCGCGGTCCTTTGAGCAGAAAGGGCAGCGCGGCAAAGTGCGCCGTCGGCGCGATCACATTTCGCTTGAGCCCGAGCGCGGCGAGCGCTTCGTCGACGATGCCGACCACGCCGCCGGGCGACACGAGAACATGTCCCGGCGAAACGTATTCGTCGAGCGTCAGTGCCTGGCCGACGCTCGAGAGCATGTCGCCGTCGAGCGGGCACGCATAGCCGCCGTACGCCAGAGCCTGATCGCCGAGCAAGCGTGAGCCGAGGCCGCCGTCAAGGACATGGGCGGATACTTTATGCGTGCGGCCCCATGCGGCTTCTGGAAAATCGGGGATTCGGCGGGAAGTGGAAAGGCTCGATGCCGTCGGGGTAGTGTCGACTGCGAGCTATCGTTCAATCATAGACGACGACACGTTAGCGCGCGTCGAACGGCGATTCACGGAGTACGAGCCTTGGTGGTAGCGGTTGCTTTCGAAGACGCGTTCAGTATCGATGGTCGAGAACTTGCGTCGACAGAATGAAAAGCCCGGCATCCCCCGGGCTCCCCACGATCAAGGCAACGAAATCGTCAAATTAGCGGACTCCGGCCCGACCTTGATGACCTGCGAATAAGGCGCGAGCGCTCGCACCGTGCTGCCCTTCAGGTACGTATTGAGCCCGACGAACGCGAGCAATCCGACGAGCGTGAACACCGCTCCGATCGCCCATAGCGGCACCTCGCGCTTGAGCCGATGCGAGATCTGGTCCGGCAGCGGCCAATGCGGCGCGAACGGCGCGCGCTTGCCCTTCATGTTCGCGATTTCGTCGCCGAGCCGCGCGGTCAGATACGCGAGCTTCTCCGGTCCTTCGAGCAGGTACTTGCCCTGAAACCCGAGCAGCAGGCACATGTGGAACACCTCGAGCGATTGCAGCCGCGCCGCGCCCTGCGCACGACATTCTTCGAGGTACTGATAGAACTTCTCTCCCGCGAGCTGCTCGCCGAACAGCACGAGCTGAAGCGGCCGGCGTTCCCAGTCCGCGCGGATCTTGAACTGCGACGACAACACCGATTCGTCGATCGCCGCGCAAAACGCGAACTTCGCCGCATACACGTCGTCGGCGGCGATGTTGAGCTTCTTCGCGCCGCGCTCGAAATCGCCGAGGAATTCCTGGATGCGCGTGCCGAACTCCGACGCGTTGCCGGGCTCGCGGCCGTTCTTCAGCAAGAACAGCATGAAGAAGCCGTCGTACAGCAGATCGAGGAGCGAGCGCGCCTGGAAGCCGGCGTCGGTCGACGACACCGTTTGCGGCGCGGGAGGCGGCGTGTTGCCGCCGAAGAGGGAGGGCGCGTAGCTCATGACGTGACGGCGATCAGTTCAAATTTGAGATCGTTGATTCCGGACGGCGCGTAGATCATCGCCGACTGGGCCTGCAGCATCCGCTCATAGAGCGGGCTGCGCGCATCGAGTGCGAAATAGCATGCGCCCGGGCGCACGGGAATCGCGGGCGGCACCTGCGGCGTGTACGAAAGGCGCACGCCCGGCATCGCGGACAGCACGAGCTTGTCGACGTCGTCCGGCGCGCCCACCTTGAAGCGCGCGGGCACGGCCTCGACGAGCTCGACCGACGGCATGTCGGCCGACACCGCGAGATAGAACGCGGTCTTGTCGTCGATCTTGCCGGAATCGAGCCGCCCGACGTGGAACGACGGCCGCACTTCCTCGAGCGTGATCGCGAAGTAGCGCGTCGAGATCACGGTTTCGAGCAGGTCGCGCAGGATCGTGTCGAGGCGCGCGAAGCCGGGGCCCGGATCGTCGTGCCGATAGGCGGGCAGATCGGCGAGCACGTAGCCCTTCGAAAACGTCATCAGTTGGCCGGCGAGGCGCAACAGCTCCTGGAACAGCCGCTCCGGATGCAGCGCCGAATGCTGATGCAGGTGCGCGAGCGCGGCGAACGCGGCGCTCGCCGTGTGCAGCAGCCAGAACGAGGCGATGTCGCCCGAGCGGAATTCGATGATGTTCTTCGTCGGCTCGCGATGAAAGCCGTACAGCGCGTTCACCTTCGCCTGCAGCGCGTCGATCAGTTGGCGCAGGCGCTGATGCAGGATCGGCGACGCCTCGATCGCGAGGCACGGCGGCACGAAGCTGTCGTCGATCTCGAAGCCGGACGTCGCGGTGCGGCGCACGCGCACGAGCGGAATCGACAGCAACTGATCGCGCGGCTCGCTGTGCGCAATCAGCTTGACGTTGGTCTTCAGGAACGTGATGTCGGCTTCGGCTGCATCGGTGAAGTGGTCTGCGACGCTCGCGCGATCGCTGACGAAGCGCGACACGAAGCCCGCGTCGCGGCTCTCCGCGTAGTTCGAGCCCGTCTCGCGCAGCGGGTGCAGCGCCAGGTAGAACGTGAATTCGTTGATGCCCTCGGGTAGCGTGTCGAGCGCGATGGGCGGCGGCAGCTCGTCGGCTTGCGGCGCCGAGTAGAGCGCGCCATCCGGGAACACGAGCGACAGTTCGCTTGCGCGCAGCACGTTGCTGCCGAGCGCGTCGCGATCGAACCGCACCGAACGCACGCCCCAGTTGTACGGCTGGATCGCCTGAATCGATTCGAAGAGGCGCGCCTCGTGATACGCGTCCTGCCGCTGAAAGTGCTGCGGCCTCAGAAAGAGGCCTTCCCCCCAGAGCACCTTGGCCGAATAACTCATGTCAAATCCGCTTAAATGTGATTGGGCCGTTGGTCGGTTAATTCGCGCCGCATTCGGCGAGCGAATCGTTAATCTTTGTCAAATGACTTTTAAATGTCATCTCGAATTTCACCCGCAGTTCACCGACGAGAGCAAGTCGAGCCGCTCGGTCGGCATGCCTTGCTGCGAAGGAATGACGGTGCCGCCCGTCACGGTCATCGCGCAATTGTGCAGGCCGATGATTATGCCGGATTTCTCGGATTTCGCAGGATCGAAAGTCAGCTTCCAGCGCTGCAGCGCCGGGTCGCGAAAGAGTGCGACGACGCCGAACGCCTGCGCTTCGCGCGACACCTTTTCGGTCGCGTTATAGCGCTGTCCGGGAATCAGCGTGATTTCGCGCACGCTCAGCAGATCGGCGCCGAGCGCGGTCTTTTCCTTCGCCGGATCGGTGAAGCTGTCGAACGGCGCCTGCTGGAACGACGTCGGATCTTTCAGCGCGTAGAGGCGCACGACGAGCGCGAGCGGGCGGCTGTCGTTCGCGGCGTTGAGGTTCGGCGCCGCGTAGAGCGTCAGGCCGAGATTGCGCGGCGGCTTCTGCGAATCGGGCACGTCGGGCTTGCCGACGCCCACCATCTGCAGCGCGGCGCTGCCCGCCGAGCCGAGGAGCGGCACGGCGGCCGCGCAGCCGCCGAGCAGGATGCAGGCGGCGAGCGGCAGCGCGTAACGAGTCACAAGCGGATTCATCGATTTTTCCGGGCGCGGCGCCCTTTGTTCCCTGTCAAAACTATCAGTTGCTTTGCCGATTTGGCGGCACAAAAATTCTGCCTCTTCAAATGCCCGACGGATCGCGATCAATGCCGCGACATTCGGAAAAATTTTCCACTGAATGGGCAAAATAGAATTGCTTTGCGGCAATAATTGCATTGGAAGCGGTACACGTGCGATTCCCCGAGCGTGCGCGGCCGTGTCGGGCGGCGCGCTGCGCGGCTTTTAAAACGGCCGCCCTTCACGCGAACATTGAATTATGAAAAATTGATCGGTACTATACCCGCGCGCTTGTAGCAAAGCAAAATCACGAATTCTCAACGATTTAAAACTCCCGCGCCGGGGATATAAACGATGAAAGACCGTCTCTTCGCAAAATTTTCTGGGGTAGTGTTGGCCTGCGGCATCATCGCCGGTTGCGCGTCGCAGCCGACGCCGCCGACGGCCGAAGCGTTCAACAAGTCGTTGGCGGATGCCGACGCGGTGGCGAAGGCAGGCGATCAGGACCGCGCGATCGGTCTCTACCAGCAACTCGCGAAATCCGATCCGACGCGCGAAGAGCCGTGGTCGCGGATCGCGCAGATCCAGTTCCAGCAGGGTCACTACGGTCAGGCGATCGTCGCCGCACAGGAAGCGTTGCAGCGCGACAAGACCGACCGTCAGGCGAAGAGCGTGCTCGCCGTTGCGGGCCTGCGCATCGCGACCGAATCGCTCGGCGAGCTGCGTCAGGATTCGTCGCTCGCGGGCGACGCGAAGTCGGACGCGCAAGCGCTCGCGAAGCAGTTGCGCGATACGCTCGGCGAGGCCGCGCTGTTCCCGCCCGAGCAGCAGCTGACGAAGCCCGTCGTGAAAAAGCGCCGTATCGTGCGCCGCGCGAAGCCCGTGCACGAGGCCGCGCCGGTCGAGAACGCGACGGCGGCAGCGCCCACGGCGCCCGCCGCCCCCGCCGCGCCCGTCGCGCCTCCTGCCACCACGTCGGCGCCCGCCAAGGCGGCGGGCGGCGATCCGTTCAGCGCGCTGCGTTAAGCCGCCGCGCTCGATCCACACACCAAACGGGAGCCGTCGATGGCGAAGAAAGAAAGCATTCAAAAGCGCTTGCAGAAAGTGCGGCCGCCCCGCGTCCAACTGACGTACGAAGTCGAACGGGGCGACGCGATCGAGATCAAGGAACTGCCGTTCGTCGTCGGGGTCGTCGGCGATCTGGCCGGGCAGTCGGAAGTCGAGCAGCCGAAGCTGCGCGATCGCAAGTTCGTCAACATCGACCGCGACAACTTCGACGACGTGATGAAGGCGATCGAGCCGCGCGCGACGTTCCAGGTGGAGAACCGCCTGAGCGACGCGGGCGGCAAGTTCGCGGTCGATCTGAAGTTTCGATCGATCAACGATTTCAATCCGGACGAGGTCGTCGGGCAGGTCGAGCCGCTGCGCCGCCTGCTCGAGGCGCGCTCGAAGCTCGCCGACTTGCGCAACAAGCTCGCCGGCAACGACAAGCTCGAAGATCTGCTGAGCGAGGTGCTGTCGAACACGCAGCAGCTCGAAGCGCTGAAGAAGAGCGCGGACGGCGGCGATAAGCAGGGCGAATGAGTAACGGGGTGGCGATATGAACCAGCAAACGGCTGCGGCCCAATCGACCGGCGCTCAAGCCGGCACGGAATCCACGCTGCTCGACGAGATCGTCGAGAAGAGCAAGGTTGCGAAATCCGAATCCGAGCATGCGCGCGCGAAGGACCTGATCGGCGAGCTCGTCAATCAGGTGCTCGACGGCACGGTGGTCGTATCGGACAACCTGTCGGCGACGATCGACGCGCGCGTCGCGGAGCTCGACCGCCTGATCTCGTCGCAGCTCTCGGCCGTGATGCATGCGGCCGAGTTCCAGCGTCTCGAGAGCACGTGGCGCGGGCTCGATTATCTGGTGAAGGAAAGCAACACCGGCTCGACGATCAAGATCAAGGCACTGCACGCGCCGAAGCGCGATCTCGTGCGCGACTTCAAGAACGCGACCGAGTTCGATCAGAGCGCGCTCTTCAAGAAGGTGTACGAAGAAGAGTTCGGCACGTTCGGCGGCTCGCCGTTCGGCGTGCTGGTGGGCGACTACGAGATCTCGCGCCAGCCGGAAGACCAGTATTTCATCGAGCAGATGTCGCACGTCGCGGCGGCCGCGCACGCGCCGTTCGTCGCGTCGGCGGCGCCCGAGCTGCTTGGCCTCGAGTCGTTCGCGGATCTCGGCAAGCCGCGCGATCTCGGCAAGGTGTTCGACACCGTCGAGTACGCGAAGTGGAAGTCGTTCCGCGATTCCGAGGATTCGCGCTACGTCGGCCTCACGCTGCCGCGTTTCCTCGGCCGCCTGCCGTTCAATCCGAAGGACGGCGCGATCGCGGAGAGCTTCAACTTCGTCGAGGACGTCGACGGCACCGATCACGACAAGTACCTGTGGTGCAACGCCTCCTGGGCGTTCGCGGCGCGCCTGACGGCCGCGTTCGACGACTTCGGCTGGTGCGCGGCGATTCGCGGCGTCGAGGGCGGCGGCCTGGTCGAGGATCTGCCGACGCATACGTTCAAGACGGACGACGGCGAAATCGCGCTCAAGTGCCCGACCGAAATCGCGATCACCGACCGCCGCGAGAAGGAGCTGAGCGACCTCGGCTTCATCCCGCTCGTGCATTGCAAGAATTCCGATTACGCCGCGTTCTTCGCCGCGCAGTCGGTGCAGAAACCAAAGAAATACAGCACCGACAGCGCCAATGCGAACGCCGTCCTGTCCGCTCAGCTGCAGTACATCTTCTCGGTATCGCGCATCGCGCATTATCTGAAGGCGATGATGCGCGACAAGATCGGCAGCTTCGCGTCCGCGCAGAACGTCGAGACGTTCCTCAATCGCTGGATCTCGCAGTACGTGTTGCTCGACGACGACGCGACCCAGGAACAGAAGGCGCAGTTCCCGCTGCGCGAAGCCTCCGTACAAGTGTCAGAGATTCCGGGCAAGCCGGGTGCGTATCGTTCGGTCGCGTTTCTGCGTCCGCACTTCCAGCTCGACGAATTGTCGATTTCTCTGCGCCTTGTCGCTGACTTGCCCAAACCGGCAAATTCATAAGCGAGCTGAGATCGCCCGGGCGGGCCGCCTGGGTAGGACGTTAAAACCACCTCTTTGGGGAGTCGAAAGACCATGTTACACATGCATCTGAAGTTCGGTAATCCGGCCATCAAGGGCGAGTCCGCGGACAAGGACCACGCCGGCTGGATCGAACTGAAATCCTGGGATCACTCGATCGTTCAGCCGCGTTCGGCAACCGCTTCGACCGCGGGCGGCCACACGTCGACGCGCTGCGAGCACGGCGACATGGTGTTCACGAAGGAAATCGATTCGTCGAGCCCGCTGCTGTATCAGCACGCGTCGGGCGGCACGACGTTCGACGAAGTGACGATCGATTTTCTGCGCGCGGACGGCGAAGGCGAGCGCGTGAAGTATCTCGAGATCAAGCTGAAGTACGTGATCATCTCGAGCATCGCGCCGAGCGTGCATAACGAGGGCCTGCCGATCGAGACCTTCTCGCTGAAGTATGCGGCGGTGCAGTGGAAGCAGACCCAGCAGAAGATCGGCGGCAACCAGGGCGGCAACACGCAGGGCGCCTGGAGCCTCACGAAGAACGACAAGACCTACGCGGTCTAAGTTCGATGCGGGAACGGGGCACGGCGCGTGCCCCGTTCCCGTTTTGCGTGGAGCCCGATGAAACGCTTCGAACCGAGCTTCCTCGACAAGCTGTTCGACGACGAACCGCATGTGCCGGCACCCGCCGCAATGCGGCAATTGTCGCTGGAAGAACTGAAGAACACGGTCGCGCGCGACGTCGAGGCGATCCTCAACACGCGCATCGCGCTGACCGAAGAAGACCTCGCCACGCTGCCGGAATGCCAGCGTTCGGTGTTGACCTACGGGCTGAACGATTTCGCCGGCCTGAGCCTCGCGAGCCACTACGACCGCACGTTCATCTGCAAGTCGATTCAGCAGGCGATCGCGCGGCACGAGCCGAGGCTGCAGCAGGTGTCGGTGACGTTCGAGCTGAACGAGCAGTCGACGAACGCGCTCTACTTCGCGATCCAGGCGCTGCTCGTCGTGCATCCCGCCGAGGAGCCGGTGACCTTCGATGCGATGCTGCAGCCGTCGACGTTGCAATATTCGGTGACGCGTTCGCGCGCCGCCAAGGTTTGAGCCGTGTCGCGTGAGCCGCCGGGCGCCGCGCGGCAGTGAGACGCCCGGCAAGAGGGCGTCAGGTTTCGGGGATCGTCGATGGAAGAGTTGTTGCCGTATTACGAGCGCGAACTGTCGTTTTTGCGGCGCTATTCGCTCGAATTCGCGAACCGGTACCCGAAGATCGCCGCGCACCTGTCGCAGACAGGCGAGCATTGCGAGGACCCGCACGTCGAGCGGATGATCGAATCGTTCGCGCTCCTCGGCGCGCGGATCAACAAGAAGCTCGACGATGAGTATCCCGAATTCACCGAAGCGCTCGTCGAAGTCCTCTATCCGCATTATCTGCGGCCGTTCCCGTCGTGCTCGATCGCGCAGTTCGGCGCGCCGCAGTCGTTCGCCGAACTGGCCGGGCCGCATGTCGTCGAGCGCGGCACCGAGCTGAGGAGCCGCGCGATTCGCGGCGTGCAATGCCGCTTTCGCACCGCGTACGACGTAACGCTTGCGCCGATCAGGCTCGCCGACGCGCGCTACGGATCGATCGCCGCGGCGCCCGTCACGACGCTGCTGCCCGGCAACGCGACGGGCGTGATCTCGATTGCGTTCGAATCGACGTCGCCGCAGTTCGATCTCGCCGCGCTGAAGCTCGGCACGCTGCGCGCGCATCTGCACGGCGAGCAGTCGTTCGTCGCCGCGCTTGCCGATTGCCTGTTCGCGCACGCGCTCGCGTTCTACGTCGAGCCCGAGCGCAGCGGCCGCTGGATTGCGCTCGACAAGGCGCCGTACGAGCACGCGGGTTTCGACGAGGCCGACGCGCTGATCGACTATCCGGCACGTTCGCATCCGGCGTATCGTCTGCTAACCGAATATTTCGCATTCCCGGACAAATTCAATTTCGTCGACTTCGACCTGGGCGCGCTGACGCGCCGCGCGGGCGGTTGCCGGCAACTGACGCTGCATGTCGTGCTGCGCGACGTGCGCAGCGATTCGCATGTCGCGCGGCTGCTCGATCTGCTGACCGCGAGCCACTTGCGGCTGTTTTGCACGCCGGTCGTCAACCTGTTCCGGCAGCACGGAGAGCCGATCCGGATCAGCCATCAGGCGGTGTCGTATCCGGTGATCGGCGATGCGCGCCGCGCGTTCGCGTATGAGGTGTATTCGATCGATTCCGTGCATCTCGTGCGGCAGCGCGCGGATCGCGAAACGGTTGTCGAATTCCGGCCGTTCTATTCGCTGCATCACGGCGAGGCCGCGCAGGCCGGCCACTACTGGTTCGCGCGCCGCAACGACGGCGTCGCGCGCAAGAGCCCCGGCTATGAGACCGAGATTTCGGTCGTCGACATCGATTTCGAGCCCGGCGCGCCGCAGACCGACACGCTGAGCCTCGAGCTCACCTGCACGAACCGCGACTTGCCGGCCTCGCTCGCGACGGGGCTCGACGGCGGCGATCTCTTCATCGACGGCGGCGAGCAGCCGGGCCCGATCGCGCTGCTGCGACGGCCCACGCCGAGCGCGCGCTTCGAGCGCGGCCGCGCCGCGCACTGGCGTCTCGTGTCGCATCTGGCGCTCAATCACGTGTCGCTCGCCGACGAAGGGCTCGCCGCGTTGAAGGAAGTGCTCGTGCTGTACGATCTGAGGCGATCCGCGGTGTCGACGCGCCACATCGACGGGATCGTCGGCATCGAGCAGAAGAGCGCCGTGCAGTGGCTGCCCGGCAAACCGTTCGCGACGTTCGTGCGCGGCGTCGAGATTCGGCTCACGATCGACGACGAGCATTTCGTCGGCTCGAGCCTCGCGACGTTCGTGCGGATGATCGATGCATTCTTCGGGCTGTACGTGCACCTCAACAGCTTTGTTCAACTGATCGTCGTGTCGAAGCGCACCGGCGAGGAGATCATGCGATGCGAACCGCGCAGCGGCGAATCGATCCTGGCGTAGTCGAGCGGCTGCTCGACGAGCCGCATCGCTTCGAGTTTTTTCAGGCGGTGCGGCTGCTCGAGACCTGGTTCGCGAAGCGCGATCCGCAGCGCCATGCGGCGAGCCGGCCGGGCGAGATCGTCGCGCGCCGGATCGGTTTTCGAAACACGCTGTCGCTCGGTTTTCCGCCAAGCGAGATCGAGCGCGCGCAGTCGTACGACGAAGCGGGCGACGCGCTGAAGGACGATGCGCAGCGCAACGCGGCGCTCGCGGCGGGCGCGCTGTCGCGCGTCGAGCTCACGCCGGCGTTCTTCGGGCTGCTGGGCGGCCAGGGCGCGCTGCCGCTGCATTACACCGAGCAGATCATCGCGCGCGAGCAGTTGAAGCGCGATCACGCGGCGCGTGCGTTCTTCGACGTCTTCTCGAACCGCGCGACCGCGTTGTTCTATGCGGCCTGGAAGAAATACCGGCTGCCGCTGCATTACGAGCTCGACCGCGACGAGCGCTATTTGCCGCTGCTGCTCGCGCTCGCGGGCGTCGCGAACGACGATGCGCGCTCGACCGTGCAGGAAGGCCGCGGCGCGCTGCTCGACGAGGCGATCGCGGGCTATGCGCTCGCCGCGCGGCATCGGCCCGTGTCGGCCGCGTATCTGCAGCGCACGCTGTCCGAGTATTTCCGCGTGCCGATCCGCATCGAGCAGTTCGTCGGCAAGTGGTACGACGTGCCGCCCGATCAGTTGAGCGTGCTCGGCGACGTGAACGTGACGCTCGGCGCGACGGCGCTCGTCGGCGAACGCGTGTGGCAGCGCGACATGCGCGCGCGGCTCGTCGTCGGCCCGCTGTCGAAACGCGACTACGAAGCGTTCCTGCCCGGCGAGGAGCGCGCGGTCGCGCTCGAGCGGATGCTGACGCTGCTCGCCGGCGTGACGCTCGAATACGAGGTGTCGCTCGTGCTGCGCCGCACGGAAGTCGGCGCGAGCATCCTCGGCGCGGGCGCGCGGCTCGGCTGGGACGCGTTCCTCTGCACGCGAGAAGCCGAGCGCGATCGCGCCGACGCGCGCTACGAGCTGCACGTTATTCATTGATAACAACGATCGAACCTGAGTGGACCGTAACCGATGAGCACGCCCCTGAAGACCCTGATCGCGAAACTGAATCCGGTGTGCCGGAAGGCCGCCGAGCGCGCCGCCAGCCACTGTTTCGCGCGCGGTCACTATGAAGTGGATCTCGAACACCTGTTTCTCGCGCTGCTCGACGAATCGACCGGCGACGTGCCGCTCGTGCTGCGCGCGAGCGGCGTCGATCCGCACGCGCTGCGCGCGGATCTCGAGCGCGAGCTCGACGGACTGAAGACAGGCAACACGCGTACGCCGGTGTTCTCGGTGCATCTGACGGAGCTGTTCGAGCAGGCGTGGCTGATCGCGTCGCTCGATTCGCAGATCGGCCGGATTCGTTCGGCCCACCTGCTGCTCGCGCTGCTGACGGGGCCCGATCTCGCGCAGTTCGCGCAGCGGATGTCGTCCCAGTTCGCGCGCGTGCGCGTCGACGACCTGAAGCACAAGTTCGACGAGATCACGGCGGGCTCGCCCGAAGCCGAGCCGCGGCACGCGGAGGCCGACGTCGCGGTGCCCGACGGCGCGGCGGCGAACGCGCCGCGCGGCCCGTCGAAGACGCCGGCGCTCGACACGTACACGACGAACCTCACGCAGCGCGCGCGCGAAGGCAAGATCGACCCCGTGATCGGCCGCGATGCGGAAATCCGCCAGGCGATCGACATCCTGATGCGCCGCCGGCAGAACAATCCGATCATGACGGGCGAGGCGGGTGTCGGCAAGACGGCCGTGGTCGAAGGGCTCGCGCTGCGCATCGCGGCCGACGACGTGCCGCCGCCGCTCTCCGGCGTCGCGCTGCACGTGCTCGACATGGGCCTGCTGCAGGCGGGCGCGAGCGTGAAGGGCGAGTTCGAGAATCGCCTGAAGAGCGTGATCGACGAGGTGAAGAAGAGCGCGCACCCGATCATCCTCTTCATCGACGAAGCGCACACGATCATCGGCGCGGGCGGGCAGGCAGGCCAGAACGACGCGGCGAACCTCCTGAAGCCGGCGCTTGCGCGCGGCGAGCTGCGCACGATCGCGGCGACGACATGGAGCGAATACAAGAAGTACTTCGAAAAGGATGCGGCGCTCGCGCGGCGCTTCCAGGTCGTGAAGATCGAGGAGCCGAGCGAGCCGCTCGCCGCCGCGATGCTGCGCGGGATGGCGGGGCTGATGGAGAAGCACTTCAGCGTGCGCATTCTCGACGACGCGATCACCGAGGCGGTGCGGTTGTCGCATCGCTACATCAGCGGCCGCCAGTTGCCGGACAAGGCGATCAGCGTGCTCGACACCGCATGCGCGAAGGTCGCGCTCGCGCACAGCGCGACGCCCGCCGCGATCGACGACACGAAGAAGCGCATCGAGCGGATCGATGCGGAGATCGCGGCGCTCGAGCGCGAAGCCGCGAGCGGCGCCGCGCACGACGAGCGCCTCGCCGCGCTGCGCGACGAGCGCGACGCCGATTCGACGGCGCTCGCCGATGACGAGGCGCGCTACGAAGAGGAGCGCGCGCTCGTCGCCGAAATCGGCGCATTGCGCGCCGAGCTCGACGCCGCGCGCGAGCCGTCCGCCGACGGCAAGCCGGCGGACGCCGACGCGACGCGCGCAAAGCTCGCCGGGCGCGTCGATGCGTTGCGCGCGCTGCAGGGCAACCAGCCGATGGTGCCGCTGCAGGTCGATGGGCATGTCGTCGCGGAAATCGTCGCGTCTTGGACGGGCGTTCCGCTCGGCCGGATGGTGAAGGACGAAATCGAGACCGTGCTCAATCTGCGCGATCTGATCGGCGCGCGCGTGATCGGCCAGGACCACGCGCTCGACGCGATCGCGCAGCGCGTGCGCACCGCGACCGCGAACCTCGAGGACCCGAACAAGCCGCGCGGCGTGTTCCTGTTCGTCGGGCCGTCGGGCGTCGGCAAGACCGAGACCGCGCTCGCGCTCGCCGACGTGCTGTACGGCGGCGAGCGCAAGATGATCACGATCAACATGAGCGAGTATCAGGAGGCGCACAGCGTGTCGGGCCTGAAGGGCTCGCCGCCCGGTTACGTCGGCTATGGCGAGGGCGGCGTGCTGACGGAAGCGGTGCGCCGCAATCCGTATTCGGTCGTGCTGCTCGACGAAGTCGAGAAGGCGCATCCGGACGTGCTCGAAATGTTCTTCCAGGTGTTCGACAAGGGCGCGATGGACGACGCCGAAGGGCGCGAGATCGACTTCCGCAACACGCTGATCATCCTGACGTCGAACGTCGGCTCGTCGGCGGTGATGCAGGCGTGCCTGAACAAGACGCCGGAGGAGTTGCCCGACGCCGAGGCGCTCGCCGAGACGCTGCGCCCGCAGCTCTACAAGACGTTCAAGCCCGCGTTCCTTGGCCGGATGAAGGTGATTCCGTACTATCCGATTTCCGACGACGTGCTCGCCGAGATCATCGAGCTGAAGCTCGAACGCATCCGCGGCCGGATCGAGGCGAACCACAAGGCCGCGTTCGAGTGGGACGAGTCGCTCGTCGACGCCGTGCTCGCGCGCTGCACCGAAGTCGATTCGGGCGCGCGCAACGTCGATCACATTCTGAACGGCACGCTGCTGCCGGAGATCGCCGAGCACGTGCTGTCGCGGATCGCCGACGGCGAAGCGATCGCGCGCATCGCCGCGCGCGCGGCCGAGACGGGCGAATTCGAGTACGCGGTCGAGTAAGGCCGCCGCGCGGCGCGCGCGTCACGCGCCGCGCGTGTCTTCAAGCAACGATGGACGCCGCAACGCACTGACATAGCATTCGACCATGCCGATCAACCTCACCGAGCTGCTGACGCCGATCAGCGAAGCGTCGCCGTGCGGCGACGATCTCCTGTTCTCCGCCGAATTCGACGCGATCCAGCACGCGCGCAAGTTCGACGATCCGTCGCTCGACCAGGGCGAGTGGATCACCGACATCAAGGAAGCGGACTGGGGCTTCGTCGTCGAGCAATCGAGCGCGCTGTTGCGCGAACGCACCAAGGACCTGCGGCTCGCGGTGTGGCTGACCGAGGCGCTCGCGCTCGAGGACGGCATCGGCGGGCTCACGCAGGGCTACGAGCTGCTGGCGAGCCTTTGCCGGCAATTCTGGGATCACGTGCATCCGCTGCCGGACGGCGACGACGCCGAATACCGGCTCGGCAACGTCGCGTGGCTCGCCGGGCGCACCGCCGATCTGCTGCGCGCGGTGCCGCTCACCGACGGCGCGTCGAACGCGTTCAGCGAGCTCGACTGGGACGTCGCGCAGCACGTCGTGCAGGCGATCCGGCGCGACCCCGAGCAGGCGGACGAGATCGCGCGCGGCAAGCCGTCGGTCGAGCAGATCGAGGCGTCCAAGCGGATGACGTCCGTCGCGTTCTATGCGCGCCTGCTCGGCGAGCTGAACGCGTTCCGGACGGCGCTCGACGCGCTCGAGCAGGAGCTCGACCAGCGCGCGGGCGAGGCGGCGCCGAGCTTCAGGCAGGCGCGCGACGCGTACGAAACGGTCTACCGGCTCGCCGAGCGCTTCGCGAAAGAGCAGGGCTACTCGGCCGACGCGCAGCCGCAGGCCGGCGCGCAGAATGCGCCGGGCGCGCCGCCCGAGCGCGCGGAGCCGAGCTTCAGGACGCCGCTTTCCCAGGAGGAGCACGTGCAGAGACATGCGCCGTCAGCGCCCGCGCCGATCGTGATCGCCGGCATTCAGAATCGCGCGCAGGCGGTCGAGCAACTGCGCGCGGTCGCGAAGTATTTCCGTGGGACGGAGCCGCACAGCCCGGTTGCGTATCTCGCCGACAAGGCCGCCGAGTGGGCGGACATGCCGCTGCATCTGTGGCTCGCGTCGGTCGTCAAGGACGACGGCTCGCTCGCGCACATTCGCGAGCTGCTCGGGCTGAAGCCGGACGACAACGCGTGAGCGCGGGCCGGCGCGCGAAAAGCCGGCCCGCAAAAGAAAAAGCGACGGGAGGCTCGAAGGGGCCGTCCGTCGCTTTTTCATTGTGCCGTGCCGCGTGCCGCGTGCCGCGTGCCGCGTGCCGCCGTAACGCCCGTACCATCACATGGATCACATGGCGAGCGCTTCGCCCGCCGCCGTTCGCGCCCGCGCCGCTTACTGCCCCGCGCGGAATTCGATCCGGCGGTTGCGCGCGCGGCCGTCGCTCGTGTCGTTCGACGCGATCGGCTGATCGGGGCCGACGCCCGTCGTCGTCAGTTGCTGCGACGCGATGCCCTTCGTCACCAGGTAGCCCTTCACCGCGTCCGCGCGCGCCTGGCTGAGCGCGATGTTCGACGCGCGGTTGCCCGAGTTGTCGGTGTGGCCGATGATCTCGACCGTGCGGTTCGTCATCTTCGCGAGCGCGCTCGCCATCTGATCGAGGATCGCACGGCCCTGCGGCGTGAGCGTCGCGCTGCCGGTCTCGAACTCGATCGTGCGGTTCGCGAGCGTCTGGTCGAGCAGGCCCTGCTCGGATGCGCTTACGCGCAGCCCGTTCTTGATCGTGTAGGTCGGGTTCAGCGCGTTCGCCATGTCGCTCGCGAGCTGCTGACGCTGCGCCTCGTTGTGGACTTCGCCCTTCACGTCGATCTGCGTGCCGTCGATCTTCAGCTGTCCTTTGCTGATCTGTTTCAGTTGCGGGCCGATCAGCTTCTGCACGTTCGCGGACCAGTTCGGCGGCGTTGCGACGTCGCCGACTTCGATCTGGTCGACGACGTTCGCGGCGCCGTAGGCGTCGCGCAGGCGCTGCAGCACGGCGGCCTTCGTCGCTTCGTCGGCGACCTTGCCGCCCGCGACGACCTGACCCGGCGCCGCGTTCGCGGGCGGCGGCGACGACACGGTCGCGCCGCCGCCCGCGCCGCTTGCCGCGGCGATGGCGGGTGCGGCGAGCGGCGTCGATCGTACGGGCACGCCGCCCGCGTCGATCGGCGTGACGGTCGCGGGGCCGACGTTGTCGGCGAGCGCCGCGCCGTTGAGCGCGCCGCCGAGCATGAGCGCGGCGAGCGCGAGCCTGAAGCGGGAGGAGGCGAGCGGCTTCGTCATTGCGTCACGCTCCGATGAACGCTTCATGGAACGTGTCGATGCACACGCGCAGCGACAGTTGCGATTGTTCGAGATAACTGACGAGCTTGCTGATCCCATGGTCGTTTTGCGCATGTGCGTCGATCCATTCCGGATCGTCGATGTCGATGTTGTGTTCGGCGTAAGTCTGCGGATCGACCACGCTGTGCAGGGTTTTCGCGGATGCGCCGTTGAAGCCGATGATGAGCCGTTCGCGCTCGGCGATCGTGCCGATGAAGATCGCGAGCTCGAAGTCGGCGCGCGACACGAACGGCGCGACGAGCTCGAGCCAGAACGCGGCGACGAGGCTCCGGTAGAACGGATCGGTCGGCAGCGGCAGCGTGAGCCCGCGCTCGATGTGCGACGTGCCGCTTTGCATCACCGGGCGCAGCAGCGAGCCGAGCGCGAGCATCGCGCCGCGCAGCTTCACCGGGTGCCCGCTCGCGAGCAGCATCTGCTCGAGGCCGTACAGGGTCTGGTGCTCGACGAAATCGTTGAACGTGCCGTCGTGCGCGCTGCCGGGGCCGCCCGTGTCGATCGGAACCTGCGTGTCGCCGAGCGCCTGCAGCGCGCCGGGCGGCTCCTGCGGGCCGAGGAGCGACTGCATCTGCGCGGCGGCGCGCGACCAGAGCCGCGCGAACGCGAGCGGGCTGCGCGCGAGGAACGTGAGCGGCCGCTCGACTTCGAGCGCCGTTGCCGCGAGGAACGGGAAGCGCCGGTTCGACGCGTCGTGACTCGCGATCATGTGGCCCGCGATCGCGAGCCGGCTCTTCGAGCCGAGGAACGCGAAGTGCATCGGCTTCGCGCTTTCGTAGACGATCTTCCAGCGCGGGTCGTCGGCGAGGAGTTCCATCGCGCGCGCGATCCAGTGGTCGAGCGTCTGCAGAAGCTGCGGATTGTGCGCGCTCTTGACGAAGTCGCCGCGCGACGGGATCTTGCCGAAGTACGCGATCTGAGCCTGGACCGTTTGCGTCATTGCGCCCCCTGTGCGTTCGATGCGGAAGCCGCCGCGACGGCGGCCTGCGGCGCCGCGGCCACGACGCCCGGGCCCGGCTGCGCGGCCGCGTTGGGCGCGCCGCCCGCGCTCGCGTCGGCGACCGACGACGGCAGGCGCAGGCCGCGCAGGCTCTGCTGCTGCGGCTGGTCGCCGCCGCCGCCCGTCGGCTGCGACGTGCTGATGATGCGCATCGTCACCGACACGCTGACGTTGCCTTGCGTCCACGTCAGATCGAACGTGCCGTCCGGGCGGCGCTTGCGCTGCGCCGAGTTGATCAGCTTCTCGAGGCCGTAGCGGCCCGGCTCGTTGACGAGCTGCACCGTGCGGCCGTCGAACGTCGTCGCGGACAGCGTCGCGCCGGGCGAGCCCTGCGGGTTCGGCCACACGAAGTTCGTCCATTGCGGCGGCGTGTTGCGGTAGCGCAGCTGCTGGCCGTCGATCGCGATCGTGTACTCGGTCGTGCCGCTGCTCGGCTGCGGCAACACCTGGAACACGGTCTGCGGCTCGGACGACGCGGCGGCGCTTGTTGCCGCGCCGCCCGCGAGCGGTGCGACCCAGCGCGCGAAGCCGTTCGTGAAGTCCGGCGTGAGCGCGAGGCCCATGTCGCCCCAGGTGCGCGCGGACAGCGTGTCGCCGCGGCGCACCGCGAGCGGTCCGAGCGTCGTGCCGACGAACTTCGCGATCGAGCCGTCGGGGCCGAACACCTGCGCGATTTCGCTCGCGCCCGCCTCGACCTTGGCGCCGGCGGCGAACGGATACTTGCTCGCGAGCGAGCCCTGGAACGGCTGGTAGACCTGCGCGTTCCACACCTTGTTCACCTCGACGCTCGCCGGCTGGATCACGACCGCGAACGCCTGCATCAGCGGGCGCACGAGCAGCGGGCGCAGCGACTTGCGTTGCGAATCGGTCAGGCCCGTCAGCATCTGCTCGTCGACGAACTTCAGCGAATCGGCGAGCTCCGAGCCGTTGCCGTCGAGCGTCTGCTGCATCAGCTGGCGCGCGCCGGGGCCGGGGTCGCCCTGGTTCTTGATCACGTTGAAGCGCGTGCGGACCTTCGACAGCGTATCCATGTAACCCTTGAGCATCGACGTGCCGTCGTGCGTGGCGACGATCCGGCCGAGCCCGACGAACTCCTGGCCGATCGGGCCCATCGGCGCGTCGGCGGGATTGCCGTTGATGTCGACGTTCGCCGCGATCTGCCCGCCCGGTTGACGCGTGAACCACTGCTTGACCCAGTTCACGACGCCCGTCTGCGCCTTCTTGATCGTCGCGTTCGCGAGCGACGGGTTGTCCCACGACGTCTGGTCGTACGCGGTCTCGAGCACCTTGCGGATCGGCGAATCCTGCGGGTCGCCGAGCTTGTTCATCGCGTCCACCGCCTGCGTGAAGTTGCCGAAGCCCTGCACCGCGATGCCCTGCATGAACTTCTGCCAGTGCTGCGCGTACTCGGTCTTGTACATCGCCACGAGCGTCTTCTGAATCTGCTCGGGGCTGCCCTCGAGCGTGAGGTCGTCGGCCGTCGCGGTGTTCAGCACCCAGTCCTTCGCTTGCAGTTCCTTCGTCGCGGCGTCGCGGATCGCGGGCTGCACGTACTGGAACCACGCCTCGCGCGTGAACGTGCCGGGAATCGCGTAGCTGCCCGCGACGAGGCCCGTGTTGCCTTCGCCGACGATGCGCGCGATCGTCATCGGCGCGAAGCGGGTCGACGCGCGCGCCTTGATCTCTTCATACACGCGCTGGCGGGCCGGCATGCCGCGCACGACGCGGCGCAGGTTCTCGCGGGTCTGGTCGACGAGCGCGAGGTTCGCCTCGATCATCGGCCAGTCGTTGTCGGACACGCGCGACAGGTAGAACGTGATCATCCGCTCCGCGCTCTTGATCATCTCGTCGCGCGGCATGTTGCCGCGATTCGTCTCGAGCCAGCCGCGCCAGAAGCGCGCGACCTGGTCGGTCAGGTGCGCCTGCTCGACGTGCCGCTTGTCGGACAGCATCAGGTAGGTCTTCAGCGCGTTGTATGCGTCCTCGACGTTGGTCGGCGACGCGTCGTTGTAGAGCCCGCCTTGCTGCCGATTCTGCGCGACGGCGGAGGAGGGCGCCGCGCCCGGCGCGGCGGCGTTCGCCGACACCGCCATCGGGCCCGCCGGTGCCGCCCCCGCTCCCGCCTGAACGGCGCCGGATTCCGGCGCGCGCGTCATCGGCGCGAGCTGGTCCGGATGCGTATTCACGTCCTTCAGGAACGATGCGAGGTTGTCCGACACCGGGTTCAGCAGGATTTGCCGCACGCCGTTGTAGTACTCGGTCAGCAGGTGTTGCTCGAGCCGGTCGCCCTGATACAGGCCGAGCGATACGGACAATGGCTTGTCGCGGCGGAACTGCTCGAGCTGCTCGATCCGGTCTTCGAGAATGTCCATCGCCTGAAGGCGCGATTGCAGATCGTTGCGGTTCTGCTGCAAGCGGGTCACGTTGTCGAGATCGGCCTGCACGTTCGACACGAGCTGCTGGTTGCCGATCGTCGACCACGTCCAGCCGCCGAGCGCGAGCGCGAGCGCCGCGACGAAGCCGAAGAACGTCGCGTAGCGCATGCGCGTCTTCGTCGGGCTCGCGAATTGGCGCACCGTCTGGCGGTCCGCGAAGATCACCTTCGAGAACAGATCGCGCAGGAAGAAGCCGTTCTTCGAGAACGCGCTGTGCGGCTTCGGCAGGCTTTGCGCATCGAGGCCGAAGCGATTCGCGATCCGCTGCGCGGCGGCGCTGTTCGTTTCGCCTTCCTGCAACGCGCTCGTGAAGTAGAAGCCGCGGAAGATCGGCTTGTACTGGAACGGATTGTCCTCGAACAGCGTCGCGAGGAACGAGCGCAGCGCGGGCTTGATCGTCGAGAATTCGAGCGGGAAGCTCAGTTGGCCGGGCGAAAGCTTGTTGCCGCGGCTGAGCGACAGTTGCGCGACGCTGATCTCCTTGAGCCCTTCGTACAGTTCTTCGAAACGCTCGTCGAACAGCGCGACCACGTCGCGCTTCTCGTCGGGCTCGTACGGCAGGGTCGCGCCCCACACGCGGTCGTATTCCTGGCGGTCGCTGCTGCTGAAGAATTCGGTGAAGCCCGTGATCAGATCGGCCTTCGTGAACATCACGTAGACGGGCGCGAACACTTCGAGCTTCTCGGTGAGCTCCTGCACGCGCTGGCGCAGGTTCTTCGCGAGGTTGATCGCGAACTCGGGACGGTTGCCGGTCAGCTCGGCGATGCTCGCCGTCACGATGATCCCGTTGATCGGCGCCTTCGGACGATGGCGCTTCAGCAGATCGAGGAAACCGAGCCATTCGCTGCGGTCTTCCTCGTGCACCGAATAGCGGCCCGCTGTGTCGAGCAGAATGCCTTCCGTCGTGAAGAACCAGTCGCAGTTGCGCGTGCCGCCGATCCCGTGGATCACCGCGCTGTTCTTGTCCGCGAACGGAAACTGCAGCCCCGAATTGATGACGGCGCTGCTCTTGCCGGCGGCCGGATTGCCGATCACGATGTACCACGGCAGCTCGTACAGCGCCGAGCCGCCCGACACCTGGCCGATCTTCGACGTCTTGATCGTCTTCACCGTGTCGGAGAGGCGCAGGCGCAGCACGTCGAGATCGGCCGGCTTCGAGGGCTCGGCCGCGGCGGCGGACACCTTGCCCGTTTCGGCCTGCTGCTCGAGGATGTCGCCGAGCTGGCGGTTCGCGCGGCGCACGCGCGAGCGGCGCCAGAGCTTCGTCGCGAGCCACAGCGCGAGCGCGGCGGCGAACGCGGCGGCCGCCCACACGAAGCCGGTCTGTAGCGCATCGGCCGCGATGAACAGAACCGCCGCGAGCGCGGCGAAGCCGACGATCGTGAGCGTGCGAGGGTGAGTCAACACGTTGAGGAAGCGTTGCATAGGACGTTCAGGTTCCGGTGCGATTCAGATTCAATAAGGCGAATTAGGCGACGACGCGGTCCGCGTGCGCGCGCGGTGGGCGCATGCCGCGGCGACAAGCGTGACGGCTTCGAGTGACGTCACGTTGTCGCGAATGCATGTGGGGAGAGGAAAGGCCGCCGCAGCGAGGCCGGCGACGACGCGTTCGTGCGCGGTGCGATCGTCGGCCGGCGCGCGCCGATCGAATGAATGCAGGATTGTGTTCCTGTCGCGATGTTCGGTTGCCCCATGCCGCCCTCATTATTTCCTGCTCGTCCTTTATCGAGCGGACGAGCGCCCGAGCTTGAAGCCGGGCTTATGGTATTCGACGTGTCCGAGGTCCATCATTTTCCATCGGCCACCCCAGGTCAAGCCAACCTCTTCGGCGACTTGTCCGTACAACTGATAGCCTCGCATGGCCCACGGATCTTTTTCCGAGATGACGAGCTTGCCGTCGCGCAGGAACGCGTTGTCGGCCGCCAGACCGTATTGGTGATAACTCTGGAACGCCGCCGCATTGGTGACGTTGCCGCCCATTTGCGCCAATCGGTTTTGCCGCTCGGGGCTGCGATAGCCTTCGAGCAGCGCCATTTCATAGCCGTATCGCTCGTGCATGATCTTGTAGGCGAGCAACAGGCGCGTTCTGAAATCGGTATCGAGCAAATTCCAATCGCGGCTTGCGTCCTTCAGCGCGGGCCGGACCTGCTCGACCTCGCGAGTGGCGAAGACTTCGGGCGGCAGCGGCAACGGCGGAACGAGCTGCTCGCCTTTTAAAAGCGCGGCAATTTTCTCGTCCGGCGCGCGTAAAGTGTCGTCGTATTGGAATAGTTGCCGACCGCGTAACGCGATAGCAATCAATGGAGGCGTCGCAAGAATACCTGTCGTGGTCGCAATCAGCAAGCGCCGCCGCACTAGTAAATTTTGCATGCCGCTTAAAGTCGAGCGCGACATTTTTGCCGATTGCTCGAGACGCGCGCGCGCACGGGCGGCAAGATCGGATGCGCGCCGGCTGATTCGGCCGTGGAATTGGGCGACCGAATCGAATACCGTTGCGCGCACTGCCGGTAATAACAGCAGCGCAGCGGCGAGGACGGCGACGGCGAAATATGCGACTAGAACGACGGCAATCAAAGAAAACCCCGGAATATGGAATCGATTGTAATTTGCAATGCTTGATCTTAGAATCAGGCCTGCTTCCGCGAAGGCCGGGACAATATTATTGCGGCGAATTAAACCAGGATTCAACGAGACACTGAATGAGCGCGCCGGACGATTCGAATTCGAAAGCCCCGCCTAGCCTGCTTTCCTCCGATGCCGGCAAAGAAAGCGGTGCGAACAACTCGCGTATTCTCGCGAATCTTGAAGGTCGCGTCTCCCCCCAGCCCGAAAACGCATCGCGTTCGCGCAAAGGCCCGATCGCGCTCGTCGCGCTCGCAGTCGTCGCCGTAGCCGGGTGGGGTGCATGGCGATTGCAGCAGTCTTCCACTGAACAAGGCGAAGTCGCGGCCGCCGCGTCGGCGCCCGTGGCGGCGGCCGCGCCAGCGAGCCATGCTGCGACCGCGAGCGTGGCGCAGATCGCGCAGGCATCGGCGCCGCAGCCCGCGACGATCGTCAACGACGACAGCGTCGCGAACGACGTGAAGCCGGCCGCGTCGGCGGCGGGCGAGAGCCGTTTGTCGCGCGCGCTCGCGAACGGCGCATCCGACGTGTCGGCGACCGAGGCCGCCGCAGGAGCGGCCACGGCCGCTGCCGCGATTGCGGCGGTGAAGCCGGCGAAGAGCGCCGAGAAGAGCACGCTGAAGAGCAGCACTGCGAAGCAAGATGCGGCGCACGCGAAGGCGGAGGCCGCGGCGCGCAAGCGTCGCGAGAAAGCGCAGGCCGTCGAAGCCGCGCAGGCGAAGAAGCCGCGACGCGAGGCCGTCGCGAAGAAAAGCGGGAAGAACGGGAAGGACGATCCGGATGCCGATCTGCTCGCCGCGCTCGTCGCGCGAACGAAGCCGGCCGATTCGGCGAAGCCGGCCGCCGACGCGGCGAAATCGAGCGCGAATGCGGCGACGAAAACGGTAGCGGCGGCGACGTCCGCATCGGCCGATGCGTCGCTCGCCGCGCGCGTGAAAGCGTGCGGCGAGCGCGGTTTCTTCGAGGATCAGCTTTGCCGCTGGCGCGTGTGCGAGAACCACTGGGGCAAGGACCCGGCGTGCCCGACCTCCGCGACGCAGAACCGTCAACCGTGATGCGCGCGTGACGTCCGGCGTGCTCGCGGCGACACGCATGTAATGTGCCGCGCGTCAGCCCGGAGCCCTGCGGCGGTTTTTCAATCTTTCGTTTTTCAAGATCGATGCCGAATCGCGGCGCGCGTCGTCGCGCTAGGCGATTCGTTCGGCAATCGTTTCGCCATCCTGATCATGCATGCGGCGGCATCGCGGCCGCGTTCGTTCAATGCGCGGACCACAAGCCGATGCTGCCGAGGCTCGCCGCGAGCTTGAGCCGCGCGGTGCGCCATTTCGATAGCGCCTGCACGCGCTGCTTCTGCGCGTCGGCGAGCGCTGTCTGCGCATTGAGCAGCTCCGTGAACGTGCCGACGCCCGCCTTGTAGCGGCCTCGCGCGATGTCGAGCGAGTGCTGCGCGTCGCCGAGCAGGTCCTTCGAGTTATCGAGATTCGCGGTGTCGGTCTGCAGGCTCTGATAGCTCTTCCACACGTCGAGCGATACGTTCAGCTCAG
Source organism: Burkholderia sp. ABCPW 111 (assembly GCF_000773065.1). NCBI lineage: Bacteria > Pseudomonadati > Pseudomonadota > Betaproteobacteria > Burkholderiales > Burkholderiaceae > Burkholderia > Burkholderia sp. ABCPW 111. The sequence goes on from NZ_JPWT01000056.1 coordinate 28,080, forward strand.
TGTTCTGCACGTCGGCTTCCTGCGCGTCGGCCTGTGCCTGGGCTGCCTCGACGCGGTAGCCGGACGCGAAACCCTCGAAGAGCGGGATCGTCACCTGTACGCCGATCATGCTGCCGTGACTTCCGGTGGTCTGGATACCGAACTGCTGCTGATATGAAGGACTGTTGCGACTGAGGCTGCCGGTCAACGAGATGGTCGGGCGGCCCTGCGCGCGCGCCGCGTCGACGTTCGCGCGCGCCGCGTCGAGCTTCGCGCGCGCGGCGACCAGCTTCGGGTGCTGCCGCTTCGCTTCGTCGATCAACTGCGCGACGCCTTCCGCGAATTCGTTGCGATTGACGGCCGCCTCGGCGGGCGCGATTTGCAGCGGCGTGTTCGCGTCGAGCCCCATTGCAACGGCGAGCGTGCCTGTTGCGTTCTGCACGTCGCCTTCGGCGCTCACGCGATCGAGCACCGCGCGGCGGTAGCTCGTCTGCGCCTGCAACTGGTCGCTCAGCGTGCCCGCGCCGGCGTCGTGCTTCGCTTTGGATTCGGTGAGACTGTCCTGCGCCGCGCGTTCGATCGTGCGCGCCGCATCGACCGACGCCTGCGCGTCGCGCAGGGTGTAATACGCTTGCGCGGCGTTGAAGAGGATCGTCTGCAGCGTGTCGTCCTGCGTTGCATTGGCGGCGGCGAGCAGCTCGCGTGCTTGCCGCAGCGCCGCGCTGCGCTTGCCGAAATCGAACAGCACCCAGCTCAGGTTCAGCGCGCCGTAGCGGCTCGTTTGGGTTTGCCTTTGCGTATCGCTCGCGGTGATGGAGCCGAAATTCGCTTCATAAGTCGTCGATTGCCAGTTGCGCTGAACGCCGGCCGTTGCGTTCAGTGCCGGCAAATACGCGGCTTCCTTAACGCCGACCTGCGCGGCCTGCGCGCGCGCGTTCGCCCATGCCTGGCGCGCCTGCGGATTCGCGCAGATCGCCTGGAGCATCGCGTCTTCGAGTTCGATCGGACGGTTCGCCAGCTCGGGCTGGCACGTGGCGTTCTTCAGCATCGGCGCGGCGGGCGACGCCGACACGTTCTTTCGGGTTCCATAGATATCGAGCCACTGCGCGTGCGCCGCGTGCGACGCGAAGAGCGCGAATACGCCGGCCGTGACGAGGGTGCGTGCGGATTTCATCGCGATCATCGTCCCGTGACGGGTTGCGTTGCTGCCGGCGCGGGCGCCGCGGCCGGAGCCGATGCCGTCGCCGCAGCGGGTGCCGTGCCCGGAGCGGCCGCCGGCTTCGGCGCCGCGGCGAGCGCGGCCGTCGGCTTGTCGAGCGCGACCTTGCCCGCGTCGAGCATGATCACGCGCGACGCGGACGCGATCGTCTCCGGACGGTGCGCGACGATCACACGCGTCATCTTCAGCGCGCTGACCGCGGCGTTCACCTGCCGTTCGCGCTGCAGATCGAGATGGCTCGTCGCCTCGTCGAGCACGAGAATCTTCGGGCGCTTGTAGAGCGCGCGCGCGAGCAGCACGCGCTGCTTCTGCCCGCCCGACAGCACCGTGCCCATGTCGCCGACGAGCGTGTTGTAGCCCATCGGCATCGCGACGATGTCCGCATGCACGGCGGCGAGCTGCGCGCATTCGGCGACCCACTTCGGATCGGCATCCGGATCGAAGAAGCTGATGTTGTCGGCGATCGAGCCCGCGAACAGCACGTCGTCCTGCAGCACGGTGCCGACGAGCGAGCGCAGCCGGTCGAGGCCGAGGCGCTCGACGTCGACGCCGCCGATCTTGATCTTGCCGCCCGTCGGCTCGAGGATGCCGAGCAGCACGTTGACGAGCGTCGTCTTGCCGCAGCCCGACGCGCCGATCAGCGCGACCGATTCCCCCGGCTCGATCTTCAGCGACACGCCGTCGAGCACGGTCGGCTCGCCTTCGGCGTAGCGGAACATGAGGCTGTCGGCTTCGATGCTGGCGCTGAGATTCTCCGCTTCGCCCGGCACGTGCCGCTCGCCCGCATCGGATTCGCTTTTCGCGAATACGATATCGGAGAGCCGCTCGCCCTGAAGCTGCAGCATCTTCACTTCGAAGAACTTGTCGATCAGGCTGCCGACGCGGCTGTCGAACTGCCCTTTGTATGCGTTGAACGCCATCAGCACGCCGACCGTGAATTCGCCGTCCATCACGAGGCGCGCGCCGAGCCAGATGATGACGAGCCCTTCGATGCCGAACAGCAGGCCGTTCAACTGCTGATACAGCAGTTGCAGTTTCTGCACGTGAAGGCCCGCGTTGATCTGCTCGACGAGCAGCGTGAGCCAGCTCGAACGGCGCTCGGTCTGGCGGTTGAACAGCTTGATCGTCTTCACGCCGCGCACCGTTTCGAGAAAGTGGCTCTGCTGCTTCGCGGTGTGAATGATCTGGTCCTCCGTCGCGCGGCGCAGCGGCCGATACCAGAGCCAGCGCAAGAGCGCATACAGCGCCATCGCGCCGAGCGCGACGAATGCGAGTGTGCGGTTGTAGACGAACATCATCGCGAGCGTGACGATCGTCATCAGCCCGTCGATCACCGCGGACAGGAACGACGTCGTCATCGTCTGCTGGATCGTGTCGATCGAGCCGAAGCGCGAGACGACGTCGCCGAGATGGCGGCGCTCGAAATACTGAACGGGCAGGCTCAGCAGGTGCGTGAAAACGTTGGCGCGCCATTGCACGTTGAGCGTCGTGCCGAGATACATCAGCGCCCACGCGCGGATCGCGCTCGTCGCCTGCTGCATCAGCAGCAACAGGCCGAAGCCGAGCGCGAGCACGGTCAGCAGGTCGCGATCGGCGCTGACGATCACCTCGTCGATCACCCATTGCAGGAAAAACGGCGACACGAGCGTGAACACTTCGAGCGCGATCGCGAGCACGATGATCTGACCGAGCGAGCGCGACAGCCCGGACACGGGGCCGAGCAGTTGGCGCAGCTTCACGGCGGGCGACGCCTCGCGCGGCTTGAAGCTGCCCGTCGGCCACAGCTCGAGCGCGACGCCCGTGAACGAACGCGAGACTTCGTCGAGCGACAGCTTGCGCACGCCCTGCGCCGGATCGTGGATGATCACGTGCTTGCCGCTGACTTCCTTCAGCACCACGAAGTGGTTGAAATTCCAGTGCAGCACGCAGGGCACGCGCAGTTGGCCGAGCTGATCGAGTTCGAGCTTCAGCGCGCGCGTGCCGAGATCGAGGCGCTGCGCGATGTCGATCACGCGGCCGAGGCCCGCGCCTTTGAGCGACACGGGGAAGCGGCTGCGCATCGTCGCGAGGTCGACGTGATGGCCGTGAAAGCCGGCAACCATCGCGAGGCACGCGAGGCCGCATTCGGCGGCTTCGGTCTGCAGGAGCATCGGCAGTTTGCTGCCGACGCCGAACGAGAGACGATCGAGGAGTGACATAGGCTGGGATCGCGTCAGAGTTTGCCGGTCAGGCTGTAAAGAGGCTCGAGCACCCACTCGTACAGACGGCGGCGCTCTTGCAGGACGTCGGCTTGCAGCGCCATGCCGGCTTGCAGCGGCTGCGCTTTACCGTAGGCCGTCACGCTTTGCGACTTCAGCGCGACCGTGATCCGGTAGTACGTGCCGCTCGCCGTTTGCGCGGTGGGGCCGCCGCTCGTCGCGAGCTCGGCCGCCGACAGCGCGGTGCGCGCGATCGACACGACGCTCGCTTCGTACTGGCCGAACTTCTGATACGGGTACGCTTGATAGCGAACGAGCACGCGATCGCCGACATGAATGAAGCCGACCGCGGCGCTCGGCACGAACAGATACGCCTGCCAGTGCGCGTTCGTCGGCACGATGCTCGCGAGCGGGTGCGACGTGTCGGCCGTCTGGCCCGGCTCGGCGATCACCGCGGTCGCGGTGCCCGTTTCCGGTGCGGTGACGACGAACTCGCGCTTCGCTTCGCTTTCGATCAGCGTGCGATCGACGTCGATCACGCTGCGGTCGATTTGCGACAACTGGTTCTGCTGCTTGAGCGACAGCCCCGACATATCGTTGAGCGCTTCCTTCAGCGTCTGCGCGGTGCTCGCGCGATCGCGCATCAGGCTGTTCAGCTTCGAACGCTGATCGAGCAGATCCGCCTGGCGCTGCTGCGCCTGATCCTTCGAGATATAGTCCTGCGCCAGCAGGCCGGCGTAGCGCGACGCCGCATCCGCCGCGATCGACGCGCGCGTGCGTTGCGCGGCAATCTGATCGTCGATGCCCGAGAGTTCCGCGCGCAGGCTCGCGATCTTCGATTGCAGCGTGTCGCGCTCGTCCTGCTGCAGCCTCCTGGTCTTGTCGAGCTCCTGCTGCAGCGATGTCTTGCGTTGCTGCGCCTGTTCGATGAGCGCCGCCTGAGTCTGCCCGGCGGCCGCGCTTTGCAGATCGGTGGACACCGTGTAGAGCACCTGTCCGCGCGTGACGTGCTGCCCCTCGACGACGTTCTTCTTCAACACGACGCCTGTCTGCTGCGCATAGACTTTGACGAGGCCCGTATCCGGCGTGAGCACGCCGTCAACCGTCGTGCGGCGCGTATAGGTGCCGAACGTGAAGAGAAGGATCACGCCGAGCGCCATGCTCGCGGCGGCGGTCGCGAGCACGGCGAACGTCACGGGGCGAATCAGCACGATCTCGCCGAGTGTCTGCGTGCGCTGCGCTTCCTGTGCGGCGGTACGAAAGAGTGGAGTATTGGGCGTCATGAAAGGACTGCCGAAAGTAGCGTGTAGGTCGGCTCGAAGTTGCGTCGCGGCGGCGTCATGCCGCTCGAGCGCCGCGGCAAATGGGCGTGCGTTTCGCGTCGAGTGGGCGGTTGCCGCGCGTGGTGGCTTCGAGTCGTGCTCGAGTCGGGTCGTGCATGTCTAGCTCGTCATGGATGTCGTCACGATCTCGCGGCGAACGAAGCCGCAAAGCGATGCGGTGCTCGGCGTGACATCGGCGAATCGTCCGCAGCGGTCGCTCGCTGAAGCGCGCGGCCCTGGCCTCGGATGCGGGCGATTCGAAATTCGGTGGCGTCGCATCAGAAGTTATCGGAGCGGGGCCGAACAGGAAAGCGCGTTGGCCTACGTTTTGACCATCTTTGAAGTCTTTCCCCCAACGTGCGCGATGATTCGAGCGGATGGGCGATGGGAGGGGCGGGTGCGATTGCCGTTGGCTGCGGATCGCGTGTGCGTTGCGCGTGACGTATCGCGCCGGGCGCGATGTGAGGGCGTTCGGACTGCGTGCCCGGTGACGGGACCGGGCACGCACTAAGCATGACTAATCAAGTGGTCGACGACTGTGAATCGTTCGTCGTCGTCGCTTCGATAGTCGTCGCGTCGAGACGCGATCAGTTGCCCGTCAGCACGCCTTGGATGATGCCGACCGTGCTGGTCAGCGCGCCGGCGATGCCGTCGACCGTGTGCGTCAGGATCGCGCCTGCGCTGTCCGTCAGGTTCCCACCGAAGTTGTAGGCCGACTGACCGAGCAGCAGCACTTCGTTGCCGATGGCGCTGACCAGGTTGGTCAGCAGCGATGCGCCGCCGACCATGGCGATTTCTTGGTGATTGAGTTCTTGCATTGTGAATCTCCGAATGATGTGCAGGTGGCTGGAAAATCCATCGAGCGGCCGAGAGAAGGAGAGAAGTGTCCGTCGGCGCTCAATTGATCATCGGTGCGCCGCTATTACGCGGACGGGCCGGTGATGATGCTCGCGATGTTGGCGAGCGTGCCGCCGACGAGCGTTTCGCCGATCTGGACCACGCCCGTCGCGAAGCCAACGAGATCGTTCGTCAGGTTTGCGCCGAGGTCGTACAGCGCGCCGCCGTAAGCGCCGATCAGGCCCGTGAGGCCGCCGATCAGGCCGCCGCCCACCGTTGCGCCGCCGACGAGATCGATCTCTTGTTGGTTGAGTTCTTGCATTGCTTTTCTCCAAGTAATTGCCAGATGGCCCATCTGGCGGGGCAGATCTGCGACGCCGTTCGTGAAGCGCTGCAAATCAATCCGGTCTTCGACCATCGCTCGTCGCGGCGAGCGGATCGATGCATCGTGCACCGATCCGCTCGCGACGCCCGATGGTCGACTCATCTTCGTATCCGGCGCATCGTCGACGCAGGTCGCGATGCGCCTAACGCCTGACCCACGCTGTCTTCCCATGCCTTCGTCATCAGTCGGCCCCCGAACATGCTCTTGGATGAATAGCAACGTTCGTTCGTCGTCGAGCATTGCAGGTCGATCGTCGACGAACGGCGCCGAGCCGGAGGCAACGCGTATCGACCGGTTGCGACGCGGCCGTCGTGCGGCACGTCGCGCGGGATCGAACGAATGCGGTTGCGCAGGTTCAGCGGATTCGCTACGACACGGCGGCATGTTTCGATGCTCGCGTGGTCGTGGGGCAATTATCAAAGTTCGGTTTGATCTGTTAAGTTCGCTAGCGTACTCATCAACGCGGTGCGCTCGGCGGTTTAATCGTTGTTTAAAGCAGGTCAAAAAACACGATGAACGAGTTCTAACGATCGAACGATTCGAGATTACGCGCGGATGAAGTTGCGAGACCGGCATCGGAGCGTCGAGCGTGCGATCCGTGCGGAGCGGCGTCGCTCGGCATCGCCGCGTGTCAGGGCCGTGACGCGTGCGTAGAGGGGTTATTCGAGCGAGTGACCGATAGGGTGGCAGGGAGATTCGATTCACCCGTCGCAAGAATAATTGTTAAATATTTTAAAATAAGATCGTATTCCGAAAATAGGCGAGCGCCGAGTCGATTCGTATTCGCGCGACGCGCGCATCGGTTTTGTTTCGGCATGCCGCTCGAGCGTCGATTTTGACGAAATGGCGAAGATAAAAAACGGGCCTCCGATCGGAGGCCCGCATGGCGCACATTGCGTCGTGCGCCGCCGCTTCGCGGTTGCCGTCGCCGCGTGCTGCGCGGCGACGGGCGATGCAGGCGGCGACGTTCGCGTTCGGCTTATTGCGTCCGTTGTTGCCGCGGCGTGAACTCGCCCTGGTAACGCAACTGCGGACGTTCCTTCGGCGTCTCGAAGATCGACGGCACTTGACGCAGCTTCATCGCGGCCGGCGAGTTGATCGACGAGATGCTCGTCTCGCGCGACGGCGGCGCGAGATTCGACGCGACGAGCAGCGCGGCCTCGCTCTTCAGGTTCAGGAGCAGCACCGGGTCCGTCGACGCGTTGATTTGCGTGAGGAGTGCGCTCCATGCGGCGTCGCTGTAGTCCGTCACGTAGTAGTCGAACCCGCTCGGATTCGCGACGACGGCCGAGCAGCCGTCGAGGCGGATCTGCGTTTGCGTATCCTTCAGCGCGAGCGTCTTGCGATTGACGAGGCCGTTGCCGTAACCGAGCGTCACGGGAATCGTCCATTGCGCGCCCGGATACTTGTTCTTGTTCGGGAACGGCGACTGCTTGAGCGTCACGACGTTCTGGTTCTTCGTCAGATCGCACTGCGTATCGAGCGTCAGGAGCGGCACGCCGGTCTGACGCACGAAGCTGTCGCCGATCGGCCCGACCTGCTGCCCGCTCGCCGCGGAGAGCGTGTCCCACAGACGCTTCGGCGTGCCGTTGCCGAACGCGTAGTCGTTCAGGTATTGCTGAAGGCCCTTGCGCAGCGTCTCTTCGCCGAGATAGCCCTCGAGCATCTTCAGCACCATGCCGCCCTTGTTATAGACGAACGAACTCGCGCTCACGACGAAATCGTTCGACGCCCAGCCGTTGAAATTCGGCTGAATCGGGAACGCGTCCTGGCTGATGTCCTTGTTGATCACGCGATACTTGGAGCGGATGTGGTCGAGCCAGTTGAACTCGTCCGGGAAGAACTGGATCGTCGTCTTCGTTTCGAAGAAGCGCGCGAACGATTCGTTCAGCCAAACGTCGTCCCACCAGTCGGTCGTCACGAGATCGCCGAACCATTGGTGAGCGACTTCGTGCGTGAGCACCTGGTTGCCGTAGCGCGACATCGGCTTGCCCGGTTCGGGCAGGATGTCGTCGGCGAACTCGAGAATCGAGCCCCAGTTCTCCATGCCGCCGAAATTCAGGCCCTTCTGGTCCTTGAAGGCGTCGTTCGCCGCGACCGTGTCGAACTTCTTGAGCGGCAGCGGGATGCCGGTGTAACGATAGTAGTAATCGAGCGCCTGCTTCGTGCGTTGCATCGCGGGGCGCGCCCATTCGCGCATGCCGGGCGGCGTGAAGATGCGCAGATGCAGGCCGCGGCCGTCAGGCAGCGGGCTCGAGAAGTCGTCTTCGAGCACGTCGAACAGGCCGCCGCCGAAGAACACCAGATATGACGGCATCGGCGGCGTCTTCTCGAACGACACCAGCTTGTAGCCGCCGCCGACGTTCACCGCCGGCAATTCGGCCGCGTTCGACACGACGCGCCAGGCCTGCGGCACCTCGGCCGTCACTTCATAGGTCGGACGGAACGCGGGCTCGTCCCAGCCCGGGAACCATTGGCGCGACAGGTTCGTTTCGCCTTGCGTGAGGATCGCGCCGCTCGTCGTGCCGTCGGTGCTCTTCAGATCGACGCGGAAGATCCCTTCCGCCGCCGAGCAGCCCGGATACGGATCATTGCCGCAGCTGCCGCCCGTGTGGTTGACGGGATCGTCGTACGACTTGAAGTTGATGATCCCTTGCCACTCCATGTGCAGCGAATAGTTGCCCGGGGCGATCTGGCCGCTCGCGGGGCGCAGCTGATAGAAGTCGCCCTTGTCCTGCGGCGTCGCGATCAGTTGCACGTTGCCGGGCTGCAGCGTGATCCTGCCGTTCGCGAACTGGATCCGGTGGCCCGCGACGACGATCGCGTTGACGGGCTTGAGCACCTTGATCTCGACGTCCGCGCGGCCGTTGAACTGGTTCAGGTCCGCGTTCGGGCGGAACCATAGCTTGTAGTTGACGGGCACGACGGTGTCGGGCATTTCGACGGGCTTCGTGCTCTTGTCGACCGCGGCGGCGGGCGCCGTCGCGTTGCCGTTCGCGCTGTTGGCGCCGTTCGACGGGCTGTGCGCGGCGCCGAGCGACACGGCCGAGCCGGTGCCGCCGTCGTCGCCGCCGCAGGCGGCCAGCGCGAGCGCACCGAGCAGGGACAGATATCGCAATCTACGATTGTTTATCCACATACTGAACCTCGAATTGAAAAGATAATCATTCGGTCCTGCATGAATTCGACGGGCAATAGTTCGCCTTCGCCGTCAATCGACAGCGAAATGAATTACCCCGGTTATATTCGGAAAGATTGCTGCGTGCTTACGTGAAAGTAATCATGGTTGGGTGCCCCCTTCGGATTCTGGTTTGTGAAGAATGGCCGGTGCGGCGGGAAACGCTTGCCGGCGGCTTTCGTCGCCCGTACGACCCCGCTCGGCCGGGCGAGGCGGGCTTTTCCGCCTCCAGGCGGAACGTCAGCTTCGTCATGCGGCTTTAAGGAATGTCAGGCGATTCGAAAGATTGCTCAATATACTTGATGGATTAACGTAAAGGAATCAAAAAAAATTTGATGGGAAGTGGTTTTTCGATTCCTTCTTCTAATTCCGTTTTTGGAATGTTTAATCCTCAAATAAAGCTAATTGAGTATTCGTAGTGCGCGGCCGGAAGGCGCGGAAAGTCGATCGAAGGACTACGAAAGATGAGCGTTGCGCATCGGGGGCGGCGCGGGCGGTTCGGCGGTCGTCGAGCCGCCGCTGGTTACAATGGCCGCTCCCGTGTCTTGCCCCGAGGAGTTGCCGTCGATGCATGCCTTGCACCGTTCCCACTCGTTCGTTGGTCGATTGTTCGCCGCATTCGTCGTGCTGCTCGCGCTCGGCGGCTGCGCGGCGTTGACCGCGCGTGATCCGGTGCGCGTGAGCGTCGTCGGTATCGAGCCGCTCGTCGGGCAGGGGCTCGAAATGCGCTTCGACGTGAAGCTGCGGCTCCAGAATCCGAACGATGCGCCGATCGACTACGACGGCGTCGCGCTCGATCTCGAGCTGAACGGCAGGCCGTTCGCGAGCGGCGTGAGCGACGTGCGCGGGACGGTGCCGCGTTTCGGCGAACAGGTGCTGAGCGTGCCCGTCACGGTGTCCGCGTTTGCGGCCGCGCGGCAGGCGTTCGGGCTCGCTGACGTGACGGAATCGGGCAAGCTGCCCTACGTGCTGCGCGGCAAGCTCGCCGGTGGAATGTTCGGCAGCGTGCGTTTCACCGATTCGGGCACGCTCGCCTTGCCCGCATCGTCGGGCGGTTACGGGCGCGGCTATTGAAATTGGATGCGAAGTGCGAGAGTCGCGGGCGATTGAGCGCGGGCACGCATCGATTGCCGTGCGCGTGAGAGTTCGTCCGCCGTTCGAGGCCGCCGCAATGCAAGCGCGCGAGTAGTGCGCGCGCTGTTTCGGCAGCGTTGTCCCGATCGGCCGACGTGCGGCGCGCAGCGCGCCGCGAGACGCATCTTACGCAGCCAGTCGTATTGCATGCCCGTATCACGTGATGCGACGTGCCGCGCGCATGCGTCTTCGAACGCGACGCGTCATGGGCCCGCCGATCGATCGCATCGACCGGCTCGCTGCGTGCGGTGCCGCACGGAAAGTGCGCGCGCGGCGCGCTACGTTAGCGTGACGAGGCGGCGATGCCGCTCGGCGCGCTTGTGTGCGTCGGGTTCGCGCGCGTCGCCGTTTTGCGCGCAGCGCCAGCCGTACGATCTATCCTGCCATGTCCGATTCCACCAGCCCGAGCCGCTTCGCGCATGTCGATGCGATGCGCGCCGTCGCCGTGCTGTTCGTCATGTGGACGCACTACGCGGAGCTCTTCGACAAGCTCGCAGGCTCGCAGCACGTGCTCGACGCGGTGCAGCGTTCGGTGAACTTCGGGCGCATCGGCGTCGTCATCTTCTTCTGCATCAGCGGGATGCTGATTCCGACGAGCCTGCGAGGCGCGCCTGCGGAGGGCACGCGCCGCTTCGTCGTGCGTCGCTTTTTCCGGCTCTATCCGGCGTTCTGGCTGTCGCTGCCGCTCGGCTATCTCGTGTACTGGCTATTGTTCGGGCTGCGAATGGAGGCGTCCGGCCTGCTCGCGAACGTGACGATGATTCCGACGGCGTTCGGCAGCGATCCGGTGATGGGGCATTACTGGACGCTCGAAACCGAGCTGTATTTCTACGTACTGTGCGTGCTGCTGTTCAGCATCGGCGCACTGCATCGCATGCGCGACCTTTGCGCGGTGTGCGCGGGGCTGTGCGTGCTCTTCGTCGTCACGTCGGCGCTGCGGATCGTTCCGGCAAGCGCGCTCGGCCAGTACAAGGGGATGCTCTTTCACCTCGCGATCATGTTCTGGGGCGCGTGCTTCCGGCAAGCGTACGAGACGCCGTCGAAGACGTTCGACCTGATGCGCGGCCGCTTGCCGGTCTCGTATCGCGCGGCGACGATCGCGCTCGGCCTGCTCATCGTCGCGATCTCGCTGCTGATGGCGGCGGCGAACTGGCGACACCGCGATTTCGTGCACATGTCCGCATCGTTCGGCTACGTGCTCGGCATCGCGATTTTCGTTGCGCTCGCAACGGTATTGAAGATTCGCCTGCGGTTCTTCGCGTGGCTCGGCGAGATCAGCTACTCCATCTATCTGCTGCACGGCATTCCGCTGTATCTGTTGCTGTGGGTGTGCGAACGATACGGAATCACGGACCAGCCGCTCGGCGTGTACATGGCCTTGCCGATTCTGCCGGCGATCGCGCTGTCGTGGGCGAGCTATCGATTCTGCGAGGCGCCGTTCGTGCGCTTCGCGCATGCGTTGACGCCGAAGCGCCGCGCCGAAGCCATGACGGCGAAGGTCTGAGCGGCGAAGGTCTGAGAAAAGGGGCGCTGCGAGCGACGCGCGTTGCTCGCCTTCGTCGATCGCCGCGCCGATTGTCGACGCACAACGGCGTCGCGATCCGCCGCCGCGCGCCCGATGCATTTTGCCGGCCGGCGCAAAGCGCGGTACTGTGTCGTCCGCGGCGCGTCGCGCCGCCCATCGACTCAACGATTTCCGATTCCTCGTGACCGCTTTTCCCGAATTCCAATGGACCGACGCCGACGGCGTCGAGCACGCCGTTCGCTGGCGCTCCGAAGCCGGCTCGCCGCCGCCGCGCCGCGCGGTCGCGGCCGACGATCGCATGACGGCCGATGCCGCCTACCGCCTCGCGTGCGAAGGCACGGCGCTCGTCTGGCAGGGCGACTTCCAGAACGCGCGCCAGTTGCTGCAGGCGCTCGCGCGCCGCATCGATCGCAAGCCGAAGAAGGCGAAGCCCGCGGCGACGCCCGTCGATGCGTTCAATCTCCACCGGATGGCGCAGGCGCAGCGCGCGCGCACGCTCGGGATGCTGCTGATCCTGCTCGAAGCCGACTATTCGATCGCGCTGCGACGTGCGCCGGATCTGCGGGCCGCATGCGAAGAAGCCTATGGCGCGGCGGGCGGCGAGCGCTCGATCGCGTCGCTGCGCGAGCTGCTCGGCATCGTCGGCGCGCACGAATGGCGCAAGAAGGGCGTGCCGCTCGCCGCGCTCGGCGGCGAGCGGATTCATCCGCACTACGGCGTGTTTTCGCCCGTGCGGGGCGAATACGTGGATCTCGTCGCGCGTGCGCCGCTGCCGTCGACGTCGCTCGCGTTCGACATCGGCGTCGGCACTGGCGTGCTCGCCGCGGTGCTCGCGTCGCGCGGCGTCGAGCGCGTGGTCGCGACCGATCAGGACGCGCGCGCGCGCGCCTGCGCGGCGGAGAACGTCGCGCGGCTCGGCTACGCGTCGCGCATCGAGATCGTCGAAGCCGATCTGTTTCCCGACGGGCGCGCGCCGCTCGTCGTCTGCAATCCGCCGTGGCTGCCCGCGCGGCCGAGCTCGCCGCTCGAATACGCGGTCTACGATCCGGACAGCCGGATGCTGAAAGGCTTTCTCGCGGGGCTCGCCGCGCATCTTTCGCCGGGCGGCGAAGGCTGGCTGATCCTGTCGGATTTCGCCGAGCATCTCGGCCTGCGCACGCGCGACGAACTGCTCGGCTGGATCGACGCGGCGGGCCTGAGCGTCGTCGGCCGCGACGACATCAAACCGGTGCATCCGAAGGCGTCGGACCCCGCCGATCCGCTGCATCGTGCGCGTGCGGCCGAGACGACGTCGCTCTGGCGTCTCGCCGCATGCGGCTGAGCCGGCCGGCGCGCGCGGCTCGGCACGAGGGGCGAGGCGGCCGGTTTTCGGTAAACTGTGACACTTCCACGCACGCTTTGATGCCGTCTGCCGCCGCCTGACTTCGGTCCTGAACGGCAGCCGGCCTGTCTCCCGATGTCGACCAAGACTTACGAAATCCGCCCGAACCAGTCGATCGAACTGCTGAAGGAACTGCACATCCTGACGCGCGACGGCAAGATGAATCAGGACAGCCGCCGCAAGCTGAAGCAGGTTTATCACCTGTTCCAGTTCATCGAGCCGCTTCTCTCGGACGTGGCGCGGGAAAAGGGCGGCGTGACGCTCGTCGATCACGGCGCGGGCAAGTCGTATCTCGGCTTCATCCTGTACGACCTGTTCTTCAAGGAGCGTCCGCTCGCCGGCTCGCACGTCTACGGCATCGAAACGCGCGAGGCGCTCGTCGCGCGCTCGACCGAGCTCGCCGCGCGGCTCGGCTTCGGCGGGATGTCGTTCCTGAATCTGTCGGTTGCCGATTCGATCACGTCGCCGCAACTGCCGGAAACGGTCGACATCGTCACCGCGCTGCACGCATGCGACACCGCGACCGACGACGCGATCCGCTTCGCGCTCGCCAAGCACGCGCGGCACATCGTGCTCGTGCCGTGCTGCCAGGCGGAAGTCGCGGGCGTGCTGCGCAAGAGCAAGGGGAAATCGCTCGCGAACGCGCTGACGGAAGTGTGGCGGCATCCGCTGCACACGCGCGAGTTCGGCAGCCAGATCACCAACGTGCTGCGCTGCCTGCAACTCGAGGCGCACGGCTATCAGGTGAGCGTGACCGAGCTCGTCGGCTGGGAGCATTCGATGAAGAACGAGCTCATCATCGCGCAATACAAGAACCTGCCGCAACGCAAGCCGGGCGAGCGGCTCGGCGAGATCCTCGACATGTTCGGGCTCGCGGAGCTGCGCGAGCGCTTCTTCGCGCCCGCCGCGCAGGCGGCCGCCGGCGCGAGCGCAAAGCCGGACGCCGCCGAATCCGAGCCGCGCGCGTGATCTTCGCCGCGTGACGCGGCGCTCGCGGCGTGCGGGGCGAGCGCACGGTGCGCCGGCGTTTCGCGCCGCATCGCGCTACTTCGCTTCTTTGTTCCCTTCGTTCTCTTCGTTCCCTTCGTCTGCGTCGCGCCGGGCCATCCAGTCGCGCCAGCCCGCATGGCCGAGGCGGCGCATCGTCGCCTGATTGCGTTCGTAGATGTCGGCCGCGTCCGGGAACGCGTCGGCGGCGCGTTCGATGCTCGCCTCGCGCAGCAGGTGCAGGATCGGATACGGCGCGCGATTCGTGTAGTTCTCGATGTCGTCGGGCCCGGCGCCGTCGAACTGATAGCGCGGGTGGAAGCTCGCGATCTGCAGCGTGCCTTCGAGCCGCAGTTGCTGAAGCAGGCGATCGGCGAACCAGAGCGCGTCGTTGTAGTCGAGAAAGTCGTCGAACGTGTTCGGAAAGATCACGAGCGTCGTGTCGATTTCGTCCGGATCGGCGGCCTCGAGGCGCCGCAGCTCGCTTTCGAGATCGGTCAGCGCCGCTTCCAGCGACGCCGCGCGGCTGATCGCATAGCGAATCTGCCGCTTCACGTGCACGCCCTTCGCGAACGGGCACAGATTGAGCCCGATCACCGCGCGCGTGAGCCAGTGGCGCGTGGCGGCGAGGATGTCGGCGTCGGGCGGAGAGACTTCGATCATGGCGGAAACGGCGTGGCGGTCAAGCCGCGATTGTAGCGGGCGCGGGCGGGGCGCGATGCGTCGGCGCCGCCGGCCGCATCGATCGGCTGCGAAGCGGCGATTGCGCGAAGATCGTCGCGCGTCGCGCGTGCGCCTGCCGTGCGCGCCGCCGCATCATGCGCACGCCGCGTCGATCAACTGCCGCGCGGCGCGCGGCGCGCCGCCGATCGGCGATGCGCCCGGCCGGTACGTCTGGCTCGCCGCGTAAATGCCTTCGATCAGCAGCGCGAGCGCGTCGGCGAGCGCCTGCGGCTCGCGCGCGCCCGCGGCTTCAGAAAGCGCGACAAGCCGCGCCATCAGCCGGCCCTTGTTGTCGGCGACCGCGAGCCGCGCCGGGTGCTCGAGATTCGAAAACTCGGTCGCGACGTTGAGGAACGGGCAGCCGCGATAGCCGGGCTGCGACGCGCGCTGCGCGAGGTCGTCGAAATACTGGACGAGCTGCGCCTTCGGATCGCCCGGATGCTTCGCGGCGCTTGCGTCGAAGCGCTCGAAGAAGCATGTGTCCATCCGGTCGAGGTACGCGAGCACGAGCTCGTCCTTCGACGCGAACTGCCGGTAGAGGCTCATCTTGTTGACGCCCGCGCGCTCGACGACCGCCTCGACGCCCACCGCGCGAATCCCTTCCTGATAGAACAGCTCTTGCGCTGCGCGCAGCAGGTGCTGCTGCGCTTCCGAACCCGCCATCTGCGTGCTGCGTGTGCGACGGGCGGCCGGCTTGGCGGCCTTGGCGACGATGGTGGTCATGCTCGATCCCGACTACGAAAATTGAATGCTTGACATGTTACCGATCGGTCACTAGGATCGCAACGACTTGTGACCGACTGGTAACAAAGATCGGCGCGATTTCCCCTCAACCTCCGGCATGCCGATGCGATCGGCGGCGTGCCGCGTCAGGAGCGATTCGAATGAACTGGGCGGCAAAGCGGATAGGCGGGCGTTTCCATTACGGCTGGCTTGCGGCGGCGGTGGTGTTCCTCGTCCTGCTTGCGGCGGCGGGCACGCGCGCGACGCCGAGCGTGCTGATGGTGCCGCTCGAGCACGAATTCGGCTGGAGCCGCGCGGCGATCTCGCTCGCGATCTCCGTGAACATCGCGCTCTACGGGCTCATCGGGCCGTTCGCGGCGGCCGCGATGCAGCGCTTCGGCGTGCGTCCAACGATCCTCGCCGCGCTCGCCGTGATGGGCGCGGGCGTCGCGCTGTCGTCGACGATGACGGCGACGTGGCAGATGGTGCTGATCTGGGGCGTGCTGGTCGGCGGCGCGACGGGCGTCGCGGCGCTCACGCTGTCGGCGACGTTCGTCACGCGCTGGTTCGTCGCGCGGCGCGGCCTCGTGATGGGGCTGTTGACCGCGAGTTCCGCGACGGGGCAGCTCGTGTTCCTGCCGATGCTCGCGGCGATCGCGCAGCGTCACGGCTGGCGGCCCGTCGTGCTGACGGTCGCGATTGCGGTGGCCATCGCGGTGCCGCTCGTCGCGCTGCTGTTGCCCGAGCGGCCGTCCGACGTCGGGCTGCGCCCGTACGGCGAGCCGGCCGGCGCGCCGCGCGCGGACGACGGCGCGAAGCGCAACCCGATCGCGGTCGCGTTCGGCACGCTCGCGACGGCGTCGAAGACGCGCGACTTCTGGCTGCTGTTCTTCAGCTTCTTCATCTGCGGTGCGAGCACGAACGGCTACGTCGGCACGCACCTGATCGCGATGTGCAGCGACTACGGGATGACGGAGGTGCAGGGCGCGTCGCTGCTCGCGGCGATGGGCGTGTTCGACCTGATCGGCACGACGATGTCCGGCTGGCTGTCCGACCGCTATGACAGCCGCATGCTGCTGTTCTGGTACTACGGCCTGCGCGGGCTGTCGCTGATCTATCTGCCGCACGCGTTCGGCATCGACTTTTTCGGGCTGCCGCTCTTCGCGGTGTTCTACGGGCTCGACTGGATCGCGACCGTGCCGCCCACGGTGCGCCTCGCGACCGACGTGTACGGCAAGGACGCGGCGCCCGTCGTGTTCGGCTGGATCGTGGCGGGCCACCAGCTCGGCGCGGCGTTCGCGGCGCTCGGCGCGGGCATGCTGCGCGCGAGCCTCGGCACGTACACGGTTGCGTCGATGATTTCGGGCGGGCTGTGCATCGTCGGCTCGCTGATCGTGCTGCGGATCAATCGCGGGACGGCGCGGGTGTCGGCGAGCGCGGCGTGAACGGCCGGGCGGCGGCGGATGCCCGACATGTTCTTCGGCGTGCCCGGCGTGCCCGGTTTGTCGACGGTCCGACGCCGTTTCGGCGGCCGAGCGGCCGCGCCCGGCGCCCCTTTGCGCAAGCGTCGATTTGCATTTGCGCGCGCGACCCGGCAAGTTCATCGACAAGCGGTTATGCTGGCGTTTCTTTTTCCGGGCGACCGAGCCCTTTTTTCAAATTGGTGAGGAAACGCATGTCCGTCAAACCCGCTCCCACTTCCGTTTCGATCCACGATCTGATCGCCGGCCGCTGGAGCCCGCGCGCCTATTCGAGCGAACCCGTCAGCGCCGAGCATGTGCATGCGGTGCTCGAGGCCGCGCGCTGGGCGCCGTCCGCGTACAACGCGCAGCCGTGGCGCTTCATCGTGTTCGACCGCAGCAAGGACGAGGTCGCGTTCAAGCGAGCATTCGCGACGCTCGTGCCGTTCAACCAGGGCTGGAACGCGCCCGCGCCGGTGCTGATCGCGGTGACCGCGCACACGCTGACGTCGAAGGGCGAGCCGAGCCCGACGGCGCTCTACGACGCGGGCGCCGCCGCGATGTCGCTCGTGCTGCAGGCGCATGCGCTCGGCCTCGCCGCGCACCAGATGAGCGGCTTCGACGCGAAGGCGTTCCGCGACGCGTTCGCGATCCCCGCCGACGTCGAGCCGCTCGCGATCATCTCGATCGGTCACTACGGCGATGCCGACAAGCTCGATCCGGTGCTGCGCGAGCGCGAGCGCGCGCCGCGCACGCGTCATCCGATCGGCGAAGTCATCTACGAGCACGCGTGGCAAAAGCCGTTCTCGTCGGCGGCGTGACGTAGCGGAACGCGTATCGGGCGCGTGCGGCGTGCGCAGCGGCCCGGCTGTGCGCGTCGTGCGTTGCCGATGCGGGGCGGCCGCGTTCGGCGGCGGTCATGACCGGCGGCGGGCGTATTCGCGGCGGGCGTGCCGCGCCGCGGCCCGTGACGGCGGAAGCCGGCGCCGATGTGGCTGGCGGCTTCGGGGCGGCCGATGCGGTGAAGCGGCCGTCGAGCGGCGCGGCAACTTGTTGCGCGCCACGGTTTCGCGCCGCGATCGCCCCGCGGAGGCCGCTGCGCCGATGTCGGGGCAATCCCAGTGGGGCGATTCGGGGCCGGCGGCGGCGCCACGCGCCGCATTTGTCCGATTCCGAGTCCCGATCCGGCTGCGGCCGAGCGCGCGTTTCGCTTTGCGTCCGGGTCCGTCCGGGTCTGAACGGGAAGCCGCCTTCGATTCCGGCGAGCCGCGCGCACGAACGCCGGAACACGGGCTTCCCTCTCTCGCCGCCGCGCGCGTCCGCGCCTGCCCGCCGGCGTCGGGCGCATCGTCCCGCCGCATGCCCCCTGCATCCGGCCGCGCCCCGGTTGTGACGCGCGGCGGTTTCGTGATAAAAAGCCGGTCCTTCCGTTTTCGCACCGCCATCCGGCGGCCCGCCCCATGACTTACTGCGCGATCGACTTCGGCACGTCTAATTCCGCGGTCGCTTTGCCGCGCGACGGCGGCGCGGCCGGGATGCGGCTCGCCCCCGTCGAGGGCGAGCATCTGACGCTGCCTACCGCCATCTTCTTCAACACCGACGAAGGCAACCGGGAATACGGCCGCTCGGCGCTCGCGTCGTACATCGACGGCTTCGACGGCCGCCTGATGCGCTCGATGAAGAGCATCCTCGGCTCGCCGCTCGCGGAAACGACGACCGATCTCGGCGACGGCTCCGCGATCGCGTACACCGACGTCATCGCGCTCTTCCTGATGCATCTGAAGCACAAGGCCGAGGCGTGCGCGGGCGGCGCGATCGGCCGCGCGGTGCTCGGCCGTCCGGTGTTTTTCGTCGACGACGATCCGCGCGCCGACCGCCTCGCGCAGCAGCAGCTCGAGGCGGCCGCGCACGCGGTGGGGCTCGCCGACGTGCAGTTCCAGTACGAGCCGATCGCCGCCGCGTTCGACTACGAATCGCGGCAGGACGCCGAGCGGCTCGTGCTCGTCGCCGATATCGGCGGCGGCACGTCGGATTTCTCGCTCGTGCGCGTCGGCCCCGAGCGGATGCGCCGGCTCGAGCGCAAGGACGACGTGCTCGCGCATCATGGCGTGCACGTCGCGGGCACCGATTACGATCGGCGCGTCGAGCTGACGGCGGTGCTGTCCGCGTTCGGCTACCGCGCGCTCGATCCGGAAGGCCGCGAACTGCCGAACCGGATCTATTTCGATCTCGCGACCTGGCACCTGATCAACACCGTCTACACGCCGAAGCGGGTGGGCGAGCTCAAGCTGATGAAGCATTTGTATGCGGATGCGCGCCATTTCGAGCGCCTGCTGCGCGTCGTCGAGCGGCGGCTCGGCCACGCGCTCGCCGCGCGCGCGGAGGAGGCGAAGATCGGCGTGTCGGCGGGCGGCGAGACGATGATCGATCTGAACGACGTCGAAGAGGATCTGCTGATCGCGTTCGACGCGGACCAACTGATCGACGCGAGCCGCGACGAGACTACGCGAATCGTCGACGCCGCGCGCGAGACGGTGCGGCTCGCGGGGATATCGCCGCACGACGTCGGCGCGCTGTACTTCACGGGCGGCTCGACAGGGCTCGCGTTCCTGTCCGGCGCGCTCGCGGCGGCCTTCCCGGACGCGCAGCCCGTGTACGGCGACCGCCTCGCGAGCGTCGCGACGGGGCTCGGCATCCACGCGCAGCGCGTGTATGGCGGCTGACGCGGCTCGCCGGCGCGCGTTCGACGTCGGGCGTCTCGAGCGCTGAGCGCGCGGCGGGCGTTCGAGCGACCAAAAACGCCGGAACGCCCCGAACACCGCGCGGGCGCGCGTGTCGCGCTGCCCGCAGGCGCGCCGGACACGCCGGCGAGCCGGACAAATAAAAAGCCCCGCCTGAGCGGGGCTTTTTACTGTGCTGCGAAATCTCGTGCTGCGCTTACAGCGGCTTGATGTTCGCTGCTTGCAGACCCTTCGGGCCGGTCTTCACTTCGAATTCGACCTTCTGGTTTTCTTGCAGCGTCTTGAAGCCTTCGGTGCGGATTTCCGAGAAATGCGCGAAGAGATCCTCGCCACCGCCTTCCGGCGTGATGAAACCAAAACCCTTAGCGTCGTTGAACCACTTGACGGTACCGGTTGCCATAACTTGTTCCTAAAAATGTAAAACAGGGCCAAAGCCCGGGGAGCGCATGAAAATCAAGGAAGGGGTAATGGGACCAACCGGAGTACCGTTGATGGGCGAACTACGAAAGAACCTATTCACTCGCCGCTTGAAATCCTGCCCCATCGTTTATACGACTATTCGATTCGGCGGTCAATCCTCTTCCATCATGTCTCAGGGTTATTGCCTAGTAAACGAGACATTAGAGCTTACAAAGCTTGCCATTGTCATGAATTTTTTGTAGGCGCGATCGATTTTTTGCGTCCATCGACCGGTGCAACCGTTAAACTACGCGCCGCGCGCGGATGGGTTGCTCCCGATCGGGCAACCTGTCCCCCAAGAATGCATGCGCGGTGCCGTCCGGCTCGATCCCTGGCGGCGCCGACCTTGCTTGTTGAGACATAGGAGAGGTTGTGAAGAGTTCTATTCAACGGAACATCGGCCCGTTCGCCTTGATGCTGACCGGGCTGGGATCGATCATCGGATCGGGCTGGCTGTTCGGCGCGTGGAAAGCCGCCAAGATCGCCGGGCCGGCCGCCATCTGCGCGTGGATCATCGGCGCGGTCGTGATTCTCGCCATTGCGCTCACCTACGCCGAACTCGGCGCGATGTTCCCCGAATCGGGCGGCATGGTTCGCTATGCGCGCTACTCGCACGGCTCGCTCGTCGGCTTCATCAGCGCGTGGGCGAACTGGATCGCGATCGTCTCGGTGATTCCGATCGAGGCCGAGGCGTCGATCCAGTACATGAGCACCTGGCCGTATGCGTGGGCGCACGCGCTGTTCGTCAACGGCGAACTCACGACACCGGGGCTGCTGTTGTCCGCCGTCCTCGTGGTCGTCTACTTCCTGCTCAACTACTGGGGCGTGAAGCTCTTCGCGCGCGCGAACACCGCGATCACGATCTTCAAGTTCCTGATTCCCGGCGTCACGATCCTCGGCCTGATGCTGTCGAGCTTCCACGGCGAGAACCTCGGCACGTCGGGCGGCTCGTCGAGCTTCGCGCCGTACGGCTGGTCGGCCGTGCTGACCGCGGTCGCGACGAGCGGCATCGTGTTCGCGTTCAACGGCTTCCAAAGCCCCGTGAATCTCGCCGGCGAAGCGCGCAATCCGTCGCGCAGCGTGCCGTTCGCGGTGATCTCGTCGATCCTGATCGCGCTCGTGATCTACGTGCTGCTGCAAGTCGCGTACATCGGCGCGGTGAATCCGGCCGACGTCGCGAAGGGCTGGGCGCACTTCAACTTCGCTTCGCCGTTCGCGGAGCTCGCGATCGCGCTGAACCTGAACTGGCTCGCGATCCTGCTGTATGTCGACGCGTTCGTGAGCCCGAGCGGCACCGGCACGACCTACATGGCGACGACGACCCGCATGATCTACGCGATGGAGCGCAACAACACGATGCCGAAGATCTTCGGCAGCGTGCATCCGCTCTACGGCGTGCCGCGCCCCGCGATGTGGTTCAACCTGTTCGTGTCGTTCATCTTCCTGTTCTTCTTCCGCGGCTGGAGCTCGCTCGCGGCGGTGATCTCGGTCGCGACCGTGATCTCGTACCTGACGGGCCCGATCAGCCTGATGGCGCTGCGCCGCGCGGCGACGGACCTCGAGCGTCCGCTGTCGATTCCCGGCATGAAGCTGATCGCGCCGTTCGCGTTCGTGTGCGCGTCGCTGATCCTGTACTGGGCGAAGTGGCCGCTGACGGGTGAGATCATCCTGCTGATGGTCGTCGCGCTGCCCGTCTACTTCTATTTCCAGGGCAAGTCCGGCTGGAGCGGCTGGGGCCGCGACCTGAAGGCCGCGTGGTGGCTCGTCGCGTACCTGCCGACGATGGCCGTGCTCTCGCTTATCGGCAGCAAGGAGTTCGGCGGCCGCAATGTGCTGCCGTACGGCTGGGACATGCTGGTCGTCGCGGCGATCTCGCTCGTGTTCTACTACTGGGGCGTGAACACCGGCTATCGCACCGAATATCTCGACGAGCGCGAATCGCGCGACGAGATCCTCGAAGGAGTCGGCGCGTAATCGCACCGTCCGCCGCCCGCGATCGGCGGCGGCGGATGCCGGATCGCTTGCGCGAAGCCCGCCTGGGGTGCCCCGGGCGGGCTTCGTCGTTTACGGGCGATTCTCGGAGCGCCGCAGCCCGCAAGCCCGAGCTTTCCGGAACGCCGGAATTCGGCGCCGCGCCCGTCAGGCCGCCGAGTCGAACACGTAATTCGTCATCGCGAGCATGCGCTGGTACGTGCCGAGCGACTGGATGCGCAATCGGTAATCGTCGTCCGCCGCGCCGAGCGCCGCGAACACGGGCAGCAGGTGCTCGTCGGTCGGATGCATCAGCGCCGCGTGCGGCGCCTGGCGGCGGTAGTCGAGCAGCGCGTCGACGTCGCGCGCGGCGAGCTTCTCCTCGAACCAGCCGGTGAATTCGGCGACGCGCGGGTCCGCGTCCTCGGGCGCGGCCGAGAAATCCGCCGCCCGCAGGTTGTGCGTGATCTGGCCCGAGCCGATCACCATCACGCCTTCGTCGCGCAGCGACCGCAGCGCGCGACCGACGCGAAAGTGGTGCGCCGCGTCGGCGCGCGGCTGGATCGACAACTGCGCGACCGGCACGTCGGCGTCCGGGAACATCAGCAGCATCGGCACCCACGCGCCGTGGTCGAGGCCGTGCGGCGTGGCCGCGGTCTCGATGCCCGCGTCGCCGAGCAGCGAGGCTGCGCGGGCGGCGACGTCGGGCGCGCCGGGCGCCGGATAGCGGATCTCGTAGAGTGCGCGCGGAAAGCCGTAGAAATCGTGGATCGTGTCGGGCCGCTCGGCCGTGCTGACGACGGGCTGCTGCGTGAGCCAGTGCGCGGACAACATCAGCACCGCGCGCGGGCGCGGCAGCTCGCCGCCGAGCGTGGTGAATGCGCCCGACGGCAGCGTCGGATCGATCGGCAGCGTCGGGGCGCCGTGCGACAGGTAGAGGGACGGAAGGCGGTTCATGGCGATCGGGACTTCTGCGAAGTGATATTGCCTACGACTATAGGCTCGCACCGTTCATTGATAAATATGAAAAACGGATTTGATTGTGTATTGAGTGTTGTTAATCGCGGGAGGCGATAACGCGGTGGCCAGTGGCGGCGAGTGGTCGCGACGCCGCGACGCGGGATTGCGCGCCAATGAGCGCGATGGGCGCAACAGGCGCGGCGCGCGCCCGCTTGATGCGCCGACGCGGAAAAGCGTCGCCGGGCCGGCCTCCGCGCCCGACGTCAACCGGGCTCGCGCAACCCCTGCCACGGCGCCGTGCGCGGCGCGCCGAGCGCGAACATGTCGAGCACGCGCGCGACCGTGTGGTCGACCATGTCGCCGATCGTCTTCGGCATCGCATAGAACGCGGGCAGCGGCGGAAAGATCACGCCGCCCATTTCGGTGACGGCCGTCATGTTGCGCAGATGCGCGAGGTTGAACGGCGTCTCGCGCACGAGCAGCACGAGGCGGCGGCGCTCCTTGAGCGTGACGTCGGCGGCGCGGGTGATGAGATTGTCGGACAGGCCGTGCGCGATGCTCGCGAGCGTTCTCATCGAGCATGGCGCGACGACCATGCCGTCGGTCGCGAACGAGCCGGACGCGATGCTCGCGCCGACGTCGCGCACCGAATGGACGACGTCGGCGCGCGCCAGGACGTCGTCCTTCGGCAGTTGCAGCTCGTGTTGGATGTTGAGCCAGCCGGCGCTCGAGATCAGCAGGTGCGTCTCGACGCCGCCCGACGCGCGCAGCATGTCGAGCATGCGCACGCCGTAGATCGCGCCGGTGGCGCCCGTGATCGCGATGATCAGGCGTCGCGGCGGCGCCGGACGAGGCTCCATCGAAGGGGATGGGTCAGGCGGTGAAGAGCTGCTGCAGCTCGCCCGACTGGTACATCTCCATCATGATGTCCGAGCCGCCGACGAATTCGCCCTTCACGTAGAGCTGCGGGATCGTCGGCCAGTTCGAGAATTCCTTGATGCCCTGGCGGATCTCTTCGTCTTCGAGGACGTTGACCGTCTTGAACTGGTCGACGCCGCACGCCTTCAGCACCTGGACGGCGCGGCCCGAAAAGCCGCACATCGGGAACTGCGCGGTGCCTTTCATGAAGAGCACGACCGGGTTTTCGTCGACGATTTGCTTGATGCGTTGTTGGGTGTCCATGAGTGACCTTGCTGTAGCGGGGCGTGAGAAGAGAAATGATACTGGATTTCATCTGGAGCGGCGGGCGCCGCCCGCGGCGTCAGCCGGGCAGGCGGCCGCCCGTGGCGCGCTCGATCGACGCGAGATCCGCGAGCGATTCGACGTCGGCGAAGCCCGCCGCGCCGAGGAGCGCGCGCACCGCGGCCGCCTGATCGTAACCGTGTTCGATCCACAGCGCGCCGCCCGGCGCGACGAACGCATGCGCACCCGCAACGATCGCGCGGATCGCGGCGAGCCCGTCGTCGTCGTCGGTGAGCGCGCCGCGCGGCTCGAAGCGCAGATCGCCCTCGGCGAGGTGCGGATCGTGCCGCGCGATGTACGGCGGGTTGCTGACCACGACGTGAAAGCGCAGGCCGGGATCGAGCGCCGCGTACCAGTCGCTTTCGAGAAACTGCAGCGGGCCGCCCGGCCGCGCCGGATCGAGCAGCTTGCGCGCGTTGCGGCGCGCGACGTCGAGCGCCGCGGCCGAGCGGTCGAGCGCCCATACGCGCGCGTCGGGCCGCTCGGATGCGATCGACACCGCGATCGCGCCGCTGCCCGTGCCGAGATCGAGCACGCGCGGCGACGGCACGCCGTCGATCGCGTCGAGCGCGGTCTCGACGAGCAGCTCCGTTTCCGGGCGCGGGATCAGCACGTCCGGCGTCACGTCGAATTCGAGGCCGAAGAACTCGCGCGCGCCGGTGAGCTGCGCGACCGGCTCGCCCGCCGCGCGGCGCGCTTGCAGCGCGAGGTAGCGCTCGAGCGCGGCTGCGTCGAGCGGCTCGTCGGCGCGCGTGATCAGCTGCGTGCGGGTCCAGCCGAGCGCGTGCGCGAGCAGGGCCCGCGCGTCGACCGCGTCGAGCGGCGACGTGCGCAGCAGCTCGGCGGCGGTGGCGGGCGTGGGCTTCGTCGTGGTCATCGTGCGCGCTTGGCGGGCCGCGTCATTCGGCGTCGCCGAGCGACGCGAGCAGCTCGGCCTGATGCTCGCTGACGAGCGCGGCGATCAGCTCGTCGAGATCGCCGTCCATGATCTGCTCGAGCTTGTACAGCGTCAGGTTGATCCGGTGATCGGTCATCCGGCCCTGCGGGAAGTTGTACGTGCGGATTCGCTCGGAGCGGTCGCCCGAGCCGATCAGGCTCTTGCGCGTGGCCGCTTCCTTCGCGTGCTGCTCGTGATACTGCTTGTCCTTGATTCGCGCGGCGAGCACCTTCAGCGCGCGGTCCTTGTTCTTGTGCTGCGAGCGGTCGTCCTGGCATTCGACGACGATCCCCGTCGGGATGTGCGTGACGCGCACCGCCGAATCGGTCTTGTTGATGTGCTGGCCGCCCGCGCCCGACGCGCGGAAGGTGTCGATCCGCAGGTCGGCGGGATTGATCTCGACTTCGCCGATCTCGTCGGCTTCCGGCATCACCGCGACCGTGCACGCGGACGTGTGGATGCGGCCCTGCGTCTCGGTCGCCGGCACGCGCTGCACGCGGTGGCCGCCCGATTCGAACTTCAGGCGCGAGTACGCGCCGTAGCCCGCGATCCGCACGATCACTTCCTTGTAGCCGCCAAGATCCGACGCGCTTTCCGACATCATCTCGACCTGCCAGCGCTGCCGCTCCGCGTAGCGCAGGTACATCCGCAGCAGATCGCCCGCGAACAGCGCCGATTCGTCGCCGCCCGTGCCCGCGCGGATTTCGACGAAGATGTTGCGCTCGTCGTTCGGGTCCTTCGGCAGCAGCATCGTCTGCAGTTCGCTCGCGAGGCGGCCCATCCGCTCGCGCGCGCCGCGCAGCTCGTCCTCGGCGAAGTCGCGCATCGACGCGTCGCCGAGCAGCTCCTGCGCGGCGAGCTCGTCGGCGCGCGCCTGGCGCCACTGCGCGTAATGCTCGACGACGGGGCCGATTTCCGCGTGCTCGCGCGTCAGCTTGCGGTACTGGTCGAGGTCCGCGGTGACGTTCTCGCGGCTCAACAGGTCGTTCAGTTCGGCCAGCCGGGTTGTGAGCTGGTCGAGCTTGCTTTGCATGCTCGTCTTCATGGTGCGGAGCGACGCTCCCGGGGAAGAGTTCGAAAGGGGAAGGAGGGGACGGACTGGCAGGCGCCGCTAACGGCCCGACGAGTCCGACGAGCGGGGCGCGTGCTGGTAGAAGCCGCGCATCAGCTCGATCAGCGAATCGCGATCGGCGCCGTTCGCGCGGTTCAGCGCGCTCGTCGGGCCGTGGATCAGCTTGTTGGTGAGCGCCTGCGACAGCGCGTCGAGCACGGCGGCCGGATCGTCGCCGCGCGCGAGCATCTTCTGCGCACGCTCGACTTCCGCGCGGCGCAGCGCGTCGGCCTGCGTGTGCATGTGGCGGATCACGGGCACGATGCTGCGCGCGTCGAGCCACTGCATGAAATTCTGCACGCGCGTCTCGATGATCGCCTCGGCCTGCGCGACGGCCGCCTGCCGCGACGCGTTGCCTTCGCGAACGATCGCGCCGAGATCGTCGACCGTGTAGAGGAACACGTCCTTCAGCTCGCCGACTTCGGGCTCGATGTCGCGCGGCACCGCGAGGTCGACCATGAAGATCGGCCGGTGGCGGCGCGCCTTCACCGCGCGCTCGACGGCGCCGAGGCCGATGATCGGCAGCGTCGACGCGGTGCACGACACGATGATGTCGAACTCGTGCATCCGCGCGGGCAGGTCGGCGAGCGGCATCGCGCGGCCGCCGAAGCGCTCGGCGAGCTTCGCGCCGCGCTCGGCGGTGCGGTTCGCGACGACGAGCTCGCGCGGGCCTTGCGCGGCGAAGTGCGTCGCGCAGAGCTCGATCATCTCGCCCGCGCCGATGAACAGCACGCGCTGCTGCGCCACTTGCTCGAAGATCCGCTGCGCGAGCCGCACGGCCGCGGCCGCCATCGACACCGACTGCGCGCCGATCTCGGTCGTCCCGCGCACTTCCTTCGCGACCGCGAACGTGCGCTGGAACAGCTGGTTCAGGTAGGTGCCGAGCGAGCCGGCCTCGGACGCGGTGCGCACCGCGTTCTTCATCTGGCCGAGGATCTGGGTTTCGCCGAGCACCATCGAATCGAGCCCCGACGCGACGCGGAACGCGTGGCGCACCGCCTCGGACTGCGGCAGCGCGTACACGTGCGGCGCGAGCTCGTCGGCGGGAATCCGGTGATAGTCGGACATCCAGCGGATCGCGGCGTCGCGCGCCGCGCGATCGTCGGTCGCGCAGTACAGCTCGGTGCGGTTGCAGGTCGACAGGATCGCCGCTTCGGGCGAATTCGGCGCCGGGTGGCCGAGGAGGACGCTCTTGAACGTCGCGAGTGCAGGCTTGATCTGTTCGAGCGGAAACGCCACGCGTTCGCGCAGGGCGACAGGCGCAGTGTGGTGGTTGATTCCGATCGTGAGGAGCTGCATGTCCAAGAGGCTATCGTTTAGTCCCATATTATAGCGTTTTGACGGCAAATCCATGGCCGGCATGCGCGGCGACCCATTTCCGCGGGCCGCGCGGCCCGCGCGCCGTCTTCGCGTCCGCGCGGCGGGCACGGCGAACCGCGCCCGCCGCGCTCGGCCGGGGCCGCGCCTGCCCGCCGCAGGCGGGCGAAACCGCGGTCGCGGCGGCGAATCGTCTGCCGGGCGCGACGTCATGCCGCGCCTTTTTGAAAAGCGACCCCGAAACGGTGCGAAAATGATGGTCTGCGAAACGGGGGCGCCGCTGCGGCGGCGCGCGGCGCGGGATCGAACGAGCGGCTCGGCGCGTCGGCGCCGCCGCAACGAGCGGTGCCGCGATCAGGCCGGATCGCATCGGACGTTGTTCCGTCGTCGCGTCGTGCGGGCGGCCTGCACGGCGGGTGGGCGGCGGTCGTTTCGTGCGCCGCCGCGCCGCCGGCCGTCGATGGCGCGAAGCATGGCGTTTGCCGCGCCGCTCGTGCCGATGGGGCGAGTCCGACAGCAGAAGAGGCGTTGAATGAACTGGTTTGGAATCGTCGTGCTTGGCTTTGCCGTCGGCTTGCTCGGCTGGGCGCTCAACCCGCTGCGCCGCCTGAGTCGCGCGTCGCTGTGGCTCGCCGTCGCGGCGGGCCTGCTGGGCGCCGCGGCCGCGAAGATGGCCGGCAATGTGACAGGACTCTTTTACGACGGCGAGACGCTCGAATGGCCGGTTTGTACGGCCGCCGCGCTTCTCGCCGTTGCCGTGACGGTGGGCCTTCTGGCCCGCCGCTGAACGTTTGCAGGTGAAATCATGAATGCCCGACTCCCCGACCCGTCGCCCGTGCCGGCGCGTCTTGCCCTGCTGCGCGGCGCGATGGCGCGCGAGGATCTGGCCGCCTACGTGGTGCCGTCCGCCGACCCCCATTTGTCCGAGTATTTGCCCGAGCGCTGGCAGGCGCGGCAATGGCTGTCGGGCTTCACCGGCTCGGTGGGCACGCTTGTCGTGACCGCCGATTTCGCCGGCCTCTGGCTCGACAGCCGCTACTGGGTGCAGGCCGAAGCGCAGCTCGCCGGCACGGGCGTCGAGCTGATGAAGATGATGGGCGGCCAGCAGACGCAGCCGCACGTCGAGTGGCTCGCCGAGCACGTGCCCGAGGGCACGACGGTCGGCGTCGACGGCGCGGTGCTCGGCGTCGCGGCGGCGCGCGCGTTGACCTCGGCGCTCACGCCGCGCGGCATCGTGCTGCGCACCGATCTCGATTTGCTCGACGCGATCTGGCCGCAGCGCCCGTCGCTGCCCGCCGACGCGGTGTTCGAGCACGCGGCGCCGCAGGCCGACACGGCGCGCGCGGGCAAGCTCGCGCAGGTGCGCCGCGCGATGCAGGAGCAGGGCGCGCAGTGGCACTTCGTCTCGACGCTCGACGATCTCGCGTGGCTCTTCAATCTGCGCGGCGCAGACGTGAACTACAACCCGGTGTTCGTCGCGCACGCGCTCGTCGGCCTCGAGCGCGCGACGCTCTTCGTCGCCGACGGCAAGGTGTCGGCCGAACTCGCGACGTCGCTCGCGCGGGACGGCGTGGACGTGCAGCCGTACGACGCGGCGGCCGCGGCGCTCGCCGCGCTGCCGGAGGGCGCGGGGCTTCTGATCGATCCGCGCCGCGTCACGTACGGGCTGCTGCAGGCGGTGCCGCAGCAGGTGCGCGTGATCGAGGCGGTGAATCCGTCGACGTTCGCGAAGTCGCGCAAGACGCCCGCCGAGATCGAGCACGTGCGCGCGACGATGGAGCTCGACGGCGCGGCGCTCGCCGAGTTCTTCGCGTGGTTCGAAGGCGCGCTCGGCCGCGAGACGATCACCGAGCTGACGATCGACGAACAGCTCACCGCCGCGCGCGAGCGCCGGCCGGGCTACGTGTCGCCGAGCTTCGCGACGATCGCGGGCTTCAACGCGAACGGCGCGATGCCGCACTACCGCGCGACGCGTGCCGCGCACGCGACGATCGAAGGCGACGGCCTGCTGCTGATCGATTCGGGCGGCCAGTATCTGAGCGGGACGACCGACATCACGCGGGTCGTGCCCGTCGGCGCGATCGGCGACGCGCACCGGCGCGATTTCACGATCGTGCTGAAGGCGATGATGGCGCTGTCGCGCGCGCGCTTTCCGCGCGGCATTCGCTCGCCGATGCTCGACGCGATCGCGCGCGCGCCGATGTGGGCGGCCGGGCTCGACTACGGGCACGGCACGGGGCACGGCGTCGGCTATTTCCTGAACGTGCACGAGGGGCCGCAGGTGATTTCGCACTACGCGCCCGCGGAGCCGTACACGGCGATGGAAGAGGGGATGATCACGTCGATCGAGCCGGGCGTGTACCGGCCGCAGAAGTGGGGCGTGCGGATCGAGAACCTCGTCGTGAACCGCACGGCGGGGCAGACCGAATTCGGCGACTTCCTTGAATTCGAGACGCTGACGCTCTGCCCGATCGACACGCGCTGCGTGCTGCCCGCGCTCCTCGACGACCACGAGCACGCGTGGCTGAATGCGTACCATGCGGCGGTGCGCGAGCGGGTCGGCAAGCACGTGTCGGGCGACGCGAAGGCGTGGCTCGACGCGCGCACGCAGCCGATCTGACGCGCGCGGCGCTTGATGCCGGCCGATGGGGCCGGCGGCTGGCAGTTGAAAACCGGCGATGAGCGATCCGCAACCGGCGGCCGGCAACGAGCGCCCCGCAACCGGCGGCCGGCACGATCGAACGACAACGACGGAGGGCGACGGATGGCGAACGTAGCGGTGATCGTGGTCGACATGCAGCGCGGGCTGCTGCAGCGGGCGAATCCCGCGCATCGGCTGGACGAGGTCGTCGCGGGCATCAACCGGCTGACGGCGGCGGCGCGCGCGGCGGGCGCGCCCGTGTGCTTCGTGCAGCACGACGGCGACGCGGCCGACGACATCGTGCCCGACACGCCCGGCTGGCGGCTGCACGCGGAGCTCGTGTGCGCGGATGCCGACTGGCGGGTCCGCAAGCGCGAAAGCGATGCGTTCCACGACACGCCGCTCGCCGCGCAGCTCGACGCGCACGGGATCGACGCGGTCGTGATTTGCGGTTACGCATCGGAGTTCTGCGTCGATTCGGCGGCGCGCCGCGCGGCGCTCCTCGGCTACCGGACGACGGTCGTCTCCGATCTGCACACGACGAACGATCGGGCGCACCTGAGCGCGGCGCAGGTCATCGCGCATCACAATTTCATCTGGCGCAACTGCACGTTCTCGGGCAACGGCGTCGCGCCGCGGCCGCTCGACGATGTGCTCGTCACGGAGTTCGCATGACCATCAAGGCAGTCGTGTTCGATTTCGGCGGCGTGCTGATCGACTGGAGCCCCGAGTATCTGTATAAGCAGTTGATTCCCGACGAAGCCGAGCGGCGCTGGTTTCTCACGCACGTATGCGGGATGGACTGGGTCATCAAGCAGGACGGCGGCCAGACGCTCGAAGAGGCGACCGCGGAGCGCGTCGCGCAGTTTCCCGAGCACGAGGCGCTGATCCGCGCGTTCTACGCGCGCTGGCACGAGATGATCGGCGGCGTGCTCGCGGGCGGCGCCGCGCTCGTCGACAGGCTCGATGCGCGCGGCATGCCGCTTTTCGGCCTCACGAACTGGTCCGCGCAGACGTTTCCGTACGCGTGGGAGAACTTTCCGGTGCTGCGGCGCTTCACGGACATCGTCGTGTCTGGGCGCGTGAAGCTCGTGAAGCCCGATCCGGCGATCTACCGCGAGATGCGCGCGCGGATCGAGCCGCATCTGCCGGGCGTCGCGCCGCACGAGCTCGTCTTCATCGACGACAACGCGAAGAACGCGGCGGCCGCGACCGCGCTCGGCTGGCACGGGATTCACCATACGAGCGCCGGGACGACGGAGGCGCGGCTGCGCGAGCTGGGCGTGCTCGGCTGACGAAGCGACGGCGTGGCGGCGTGGCGGTTCGGGCCGCTGCCGCGGCGGGCTGTTGCGCGTGGGCGCCGTCGGCGGGCGCGTCGGCGATGCGCATGAAAAAACGGGCGACGTGAATTGCACCTCAAAAAGGTCGATCGCTGATCGAACCTTCGGGTTGCAATTCACGTCGCCCGTTTTTTTGTTCGGCGATGTGTCGCGTTGCGCGCGATACGGCGCGCGCGTCGTGGCGTCGTTCCGTTGCGCATTGCACGCCGGCCGTTGCCGCGGCGTTCGCCGCTCGCCGGCCGCGGGAGCGTTCGCCGCCCGCGCGGCGTCGATCCCCGCGGGCGGCGAACGCGTTCGCGCGCCGTTCGTTACCGGCTGATCGGCCTGTAGCGCAGGCGCTTCGGCTTCGCCGCTTCTTCGCCGAGACGCGCGCGCTTGTCGGCCTCGTACTCCTGGTAGTTGCCGTCGAAGAACGTGACCTGCGAATCGCCTTCGAACGCGAGGATGTGCGTCGCGATCCGGTCGAGGAACCAGCGGTCGTGCGAGATCACCATCACCGAGCCCGCGAATTCGAGCAGTGCGTCTTCGAGCGCGCGCAGCGTTTCGACGTCGAGGTCGTTCGACGGCTCGTCGAGCAGCAGCATGTTGCCGCCCGAGATCAGCGTCTTCGCGAGGTGCAGGCGGCCGCGCTCGCCGCCCGACAGGTTGCCGACGATCTTCTGCTGGTCGCCGCCCTTGAAGTTGAAGCGGCCGATGTACGCGCGCGACGGCGTTTCGTACTTGCCCACCGTCAGCACGTCGGCGCCGCCCGAGATTTCCTCGAACACCGTCTTCGAGCCGTCGAGCGCGTCGCGGCTCTGGTCGACGTACGCGAGCTTCACGGTCGGCCCCATCACGACTTCGCCCGAATCCGGCTGCTCCTTGCCCGTCAGCATCCGGAACAGCGTCGACTTGCCGGCGCCGTTCGGCCCGATGATGCCGACGATCGCGCCGGCCGGGATCTTGAAGCTCAGGTTGTCGATCAGCAGGCGATCGCCGTACGCCTTGCTGACGTTCTTGAACTCGATCACTTCGTTGCCGAGGCGGTCGCCGACCGGAATGAAGATTTCCTGCGTCTCGTTGCGCTTCTGGTATTCCTGGCTGTTCAGCTCCTCGAAGCGCGCGATGCGCGCCTTCGACTTCGCCTGGCGGCCCTTCGGGTTCTGGCGCACCCACTCCAGTTCCTTCTTGATCGCCTTCTGGCGCGCCGATTCCGACGCCTCTTCCTGCTTCAGGCGGTCTTCCTTCTGGTCGAGCCAGCTGCTGTAGTTGCCCTTCCACGGAATGCCGTGGCCGCGGTCGAGCTCGAGAATCCATTCGGCCGCGTTGTCGAGGAAGTAGCGATCGTGCGTGACCGCGACGACGGTGCCCGGGAAGCGCGTGAGGAACTGCTCGAGCCAGTCGACCGATTCGGCGTCGAGGTGGTTGGTCGGCTCATCGAGCAGCAGCATGTCGGGTTTTTCGAGCAGCAGCTTGCAGAGCGCGACGCGGCGCTTCTCGCCGCCCGACAGGTGCTCGATCTTCGCGTCCCACGGCGGTAGGCGCAGCGCGTCGGCCGCGACTTCGAGCTGCTGCTCGGGGCTGCCGCCGTCGCTCGCGGCGAGGATCGCCTCGTATTTCGCCTGCTCGGCGGCGAGCGCGTCGAAGTCGGCGTCCGGCTCGGCATAGGCCGCGTAGATCTCGTCGAGCTTCTTGTGCGCCTGGAACAGGTCGCCCAGGCCTTCCTCGACCGCTTCGCGCACGGTCTTGGTCGGATCGAGCTGCGGCTCCTGCGGCAGGTAGCCGATGTTCAGGTTCGGCATCGGCGTGGCTTCGCCTTCGATGTCCTTGTCGACGCCCGCCATGATCTTGATCAGCGTCGACTTGCCCGAGCCGTTCAGGCCGAGCACGCCGATCTTCGCGCCGGGGAAGAACGACAGCGAGATGTCCTTCAGAATCTGGCGCTTGGGCGGCACGATCTTGCCGACCCGGTTCATCGTGAAAACGTATTGGGCCATCTGCGTGATTGAA
This sequence comes from Burkholderia sp. ABCPW 111, assembly GCF_000773065.1. NCBI lineage: Bacteria > Pseudomonadati > Pseudomonadota > Betaproteobacteria > Burkholderiales > Burkholderiaceae > Burkholderia > Burkholderia sp. ABCPW 111. The sequence goes on from NZ_JPWT01000056.1 coordinate 61,839, forward strand.
AGAGTGGAAGTAGTTCACGCGGCCGCGCGCCGGCTGGCGGCAGGCGGCGGCGTGTGCGATTCGGTTCGGTTCGTGGAAGCGGCCGCGGCGCGTGCCGGCGGTGCCGCCGCAGCTGCGCGGCGCGAACCGCCATTGTACTTCGACGCGGTGCGCTCGCGCGCCGGGCGCGCTTTGGGGCCGCTTCAATCGGGCGCGGGGAGCGCGGCGGCGGCGCGCACGCGCGACGCCTTGCGGCGACGCCGGTGTGATGCGCGAGCGGCGGCGCCATGCGCGGCGGGCGGCTGAATCGGCGTCGAAGTCGGCGTCGAAGGCGAAGGCAAAGGCAAAGGCAGTGCCCATGTCGGCACCGGTGTCGAGAAGATGCGTTGCGGCTGCCGGGCGCTGCCATGATGTCGCCCGTCGCGGATGCGGCGCGTCGAGCGTGCATCGCGGAGCACGATACCGATTCCGCGATGCTCGGACAGCGCCTCGACCGGTTTGCGACGTCGCGCCGCCGCCTAGAGCCAGGCGGCGACGCCGCCGTGCCCCGAGCACGTGCCGCGTCGATGCCGGCTGAAGCTGTATGCGCCGTCGCGACAACGGGCCGTCGCACCTTCGGGGGCGCGGCCCGATTTCGAATGCGCGGGCGCGTGCACGGTTTCTCCGTCGCGGTTTCGGTACGTGTCGTGGCGGTCGAGGTCGGCTTCGCCGCCGACGGCGGGTGCGCTCGGCGAATAAGTGAAGGCGGGGGCGAAGGCGGGGGCGAGCGCAAGCGCCGCGATCGTCAGCGCGACAGCGATGCGCCGCGCCGCGTGCGGCAGCGGATTGAACATGGTCTCTCTCGATTGTCGTTGTCGATGGTGGCCGATGGCCCGACGGCATCTTAACCGCGGCGAAGCGCTGAAGAAAATCCGCCGCGCATCGTCAGATCAAGAGGGGGAGGCATTTTGATGGGGGAAGCAAGCCGATGAGTCGATTGATCAGCTGGATGGGATGGCGGGCGGCGCTCGCGGGCGTCACCATCGGGCTCGCCGCGTGCGCGGGCGGCGGGCCGATCGGCGAAGCGCCCGCGGCGCTGCCGCTCGTCGTCGCGCACCGCGGCGGCACGGGCGACGCGCCGGAGAACACGCTCGAGGCGATTCGCGAGGCCGTGGCGAATCGCGCGGACGCGATCTGGCTGACCGTTCAACTGAGCCGCGACGGCATCCCGGTGCTGTACCGGCCCGCCGATCTGTCGGCGCTCACGCAGTCGAGCGGCCCGGTCGCCCGGTACACCGCCGCGCAGCTCGCCCGGATGAACGCCGGCTGGAATTTCCGCGACGCGAGCGGGCGCTATCCGTATCGCGCCCGTCCGGCCGGCATTCCGACGCTGCGCGACGCGCTGCGCGCGATTGCGCCCGCGCTGCCCGTCGTGCTCGACATGAAGGCGTTGCCCGCCGGGCCGCAGGCGAAGGCGGTCGCGGACGTGCTGACGAGCGAGGCCGCATGGCCGCGCGTGACGATCTATTCGACCGACGCGGCTTACCAGGCGGCGTTCGTGTCGTATCCGCAGGCGCGGCTCTTCGAGTCGCGCGATGCGACGCGAGCGCGGCTCGTGAGCGTGCTGCTCGGCGGCGCGTGCGAAGGCGCGCCGCAAGCGCCCAGTGCGCCCGGCGCGCCCGGCGCGCCCGTGTGGACCGGTTTCGAGATGCACCGGAAATTGACGGTGACCGAGCGCTTCACGTTGGGCGAAGGCGTATCGGACGTGACGGCGACGCTATGGACGCCAGCGACCGTCGCGTGCTTCAGGCGGCGTGCGAACGCGCGCATTCTCGCGATCGCTGTGAACGACGCCGACGACTATCGTGCAGCGGCGTGCCTCGGGATCGATGCGGTGCTCGCGGATTCGCCGCGCAAGATGGCCGAGATCAAGTCGGCTCTGAAGGCGCGGCCTTTGCAGTGCGAGCGGGCGGCATCGCGATAGGCGAGTCGCCCGGCGGCCAGCGGCGCGCGGCTGGCCGCGGCGGGGGCACGCCGGATCGCTCGGTCGGGAGCGGGCCGTATCGCAATGTCGGCAAATGGGCGATTTCGTTGGGCGATTCGATGGTCGTGGCGCGGCGTTGCTTTCCCGATTTTCTCGAACGACGCGCGCTCGCGGCTCGCGAAACGGTCCGGGAAGCGCATGATCCGCACGGCGGCCCGGTCGCGCTCGGACCGATGTTTTTCGACAGAATCGGCCGACATGATGCGGTTCGTTGCGGCTTATGGCTGGTTCCTCGTCTTCGGCGGCTCGTCGTTGCGATGTGGCTGGCGACGGGCTGCGCGCCGGGCGGCCGCGCGATTCGTCTTCGGTCCGTCTCCGTCGCGGGCGTTCGATGGTATGCGCTTTGCGTCGCGCGCTCGTTCGGCGTGTTCGCGGCGTGCGTTCACCTCGCGCCCCATGTGCTCGACCACGGTGTGAAGCCCGCGGCGGCGGTGATGTTGCTCGGCGCGATCGGCGTCGGCAGTACGGAGATCGCGCTTGCGTGGCGCGGCGTCAAGGACGACACGCCGTACGGCACGCCGGCGCTCAAGGCGCGCGGCAGGCTGCTTGCGCGATGGTGTGATGGTGCGTGCGATGACGTGATGACGCGATGACAGCGGCGCGCGTCGTCAAGGGCGTCAGCTCCGACGAGCGCACATGGGTGATCGAGTCGGCGTCGGACGAGTTCCACGTGACCGATCAATACGTCGGATGGCCGATCGTGTGGGTACGCCGGTCGGCCGCGCACCTCGGCACCGTGAAGGCGCTGCTGCTGCGCGAGTGGCGTGCGCTCGTGCCGGTGAAATGGCGCGACGGGATGGTGGCGTGACGAGAGGGTGCGGCGACAGGGCGAGACGACAGGGCGCACGGGTCCGCATGATCGGATTGTCGATGACGCGCGTTTTCCGCTGCTGTGACGTGTGTTTCACGAAACATCGCGCGCGGGCGTCCGGCGCGTTTTGCGCACGGCTTTTCGGGCCGCGCGGCCGCGTCGAACGGGCCGCTCGACGTTCGCGCGCATGGCGATGCGGCAAGTGGTTCTATCGAAATTCGTTAATTGGTTCTTAGTCACAAACCGTTTGATGCTTACACTGCTGCTTCGCTTCGAAGGCGGCCGATCACGATGCCGACGACAGGCGCGCCGCAATGCGCCGCCGCATGCGCGGCGCACTGCAAACGCGGCCTCGCAGCTCTGCGTGGCGAACCTGTCCGAGTGGCCGCAGGCATGACGTCCGATCGACGCGCGACGCCCGCCGCGCCGCGCACGGTTCGATAACAACAAAGCCCCCGCGCCGCCTTCACGCGATGCCCGGCCATACCGGAACCGTTTTTTTGGAGGGAGACATGGAAGGAAGACAGACAGGCCTCGGAACCGGCCTGAAGCCGCGGCACGTCACGATGCTGTCGATCGCGGGCGTGATCGGCGCCGGGTTGTTCGTCGGTTCGGGGCATGCGATCGCGGAGGCCGGCCCGGCCGCGCTGATCGCCTATGCGATCGCCGGGCTGCTCGTCGTGCTCGTGATGCGCATGCTCGGCGAAATGGCGGTCGCGCAGCCGGACAGCGGCTCGTTCTCGACCTACGCCGATCGCGCGATCGGCCACTGGGCCGGCTTCACGATCGGCTGGCTGTACTGGTGGTTCTGGGTGCTCGTGATCCCGATCGAGGCGACGGCCGCGGCGACGATCCTCAACGCGTGGTTTCCCGGCGTCGCGACATGGATCTTCGCGCTCGGCATTACGTCGTTGCTCACCGTGACGAATCTTTTCTCGGTCAAGAACTACGGCGAATTCGAATTCTGGTTCGCGCTCATCAAGGTGGTCGCGATCGTCGTGTTCCTCGTGATCGGCGGCGCGGCGATCGTCGGCGTGCTGCCGGGCTCGAACGTGTCGGGCGTGGCGCGGCTCGTGAACGCGGGCGGCTTCATGCCGAACGGTGTCGGCGCGGTGCTCGCCGCGATGCTGACGACGATGTTCTCGTTCCTCGGCACCGAGATCGTCACGATTGCCGCGGCCGAATCCGAGCATCCGGAGCGCCAGATCGTCCGCGCGACGAATTCGGTGATCTGGCGCATCTCGCTTTTCTATCTCGGCTCGATCTTCGTCGTCGCGGCGCTCGTGCCGTGGAACGACGCGCTGTTGCCCGCGCACGGTTCGTATCAACGCGCGATGGAGCTGATCGGCGTGCCGCATGCGAAGGCGATCATCGACGTGATCGTGCTGGTATCGGTCGCGAGCTGCCTGAATTCGGCGCTCTATACGGCGTCGCGGATGATCTTCTCGCTGTCGACGCGCGGCGACGCGCCCGCGCTTTTGCGCCGCACCGACGCGAGCGGCACGCCGCGCGCGGCCGTGCTCGCGTCGACCGCGTTCGGCTTTCTGACCGTGATCGCGAACTACGTGATGCCCGAGCAGGTGTTCGGTTTCCTGCTCGCGACGTCGGGCGCGATCGCGCTGCTCGTCTATCTCGTGATCGCGATTTCGCAATTGCGGATGCGCTCGACGCTCGACGCGACGGGCGAGCGCCTGCCGCTGCGGATGTGGTGCTTCCCGTGGCTCACGTGGGCGGTGATCCTGTTCATCTGCGGTGTGCTCGTCGTGATGCTGCTGCGCGACGATCACCGGATGGAAGTCGGCTCGACCGCGGTGCTCGCGCTCGCCGTCGTCGCGGCGTCGTGGATGAACCGGCGTGCGCGCGGCGGCGGCGAGCCGGCGCCCGCGGCGTCGCGAGTGTCGGCGAATTTGCGGTGAAGCGACGTCTGGCCCGGCGGCGGCGCGCCGCCACTGCCGGCGTGCCGGCCGCACTCGGCTCGACGATCTGAGTCGCGCGATGCGCGCGAATGCGAAACGGCCCGGCGGCCGCAGGCGGCGGGCGATGTCACGCGCCGCCTGCGGCCGCCGGGCCGGCGATGCGGCTCAGACGTTGAACAGGAAGTTCATCACGTCGCCGTCGTGCACGACGTATTCCTTGCCTTCCGCGCGCATCTTGCCCGCTTCCTTCGCGCCTTGCTCGCCCTTGTACGCGATGAAGTCGTCATAGGCGATCGTCTGCGCACGAATGAAGCCGCGCTCGAAATCCGTGTGGATCACGCCCGCCGCCTGCGGCGCGGTATCGCCGATGTGGATCGTCCACGCGCGCACTTCCTTCACGCCCGCGGTGAAGTACGTTTGCAGGCCGAGCAGCTTGAAGCCCGCGCGGATCACGCGGTCGAGGCCCGGCTCGTCCATGCCCATGTCGGCGAGGAACGCTTCCTTGTCGGCGTCGTCGAGATCGGCGATCTCCGCCTCGATCGCCGCGCACACGGCGACGACCGGCGACTTCTCGCCGTCCGCGTACCGGCGCACCGCGTCGAGGTGCGGATTGTTCTCGAAACCGTCTTCCTTCACGTTCGCCACGTACATCGCCGGCTTCGCGGTGATCAGGCAGAACGGCTTGAGGAGCGCCTTCTCGTCGTCGGACAGATCGAGGCCGCGCACCGCCTTGCCCTGGTCGAGATGCGCGCGCGCCTTCTCGAGCACCGCGACGAGCTTCGCCGCTTCCTTGTCGTTGCCGGACTTCGCCGCCTTCGAATAGCGGGCGAGCGCCTTCTCGACGGTGCCGAGGTCGGCGAGCGCGAGCTCGGTGTTGATTACCTCGATGTCGTCGAGCGGGCTCACCTTGCCGGCGACGTGAATGACGTTCTCGTCCTCGAAGCAGCGCACGACGTGCGTGATCGCGTCGGTTTCGCGGATGTTCGCGAGGAACTGGTTGCCGAGGCCCTCGCCCTTGCTCGCGCCGGCGACGAGGCCCGCGATGTCGACGAACTCGACGACGGCCGGGACGACGCGCTCGGGCTTGATGATGTCGGCGAGCGCCTTCAGGCGCGCGTCAGGCACTTCGACGACGCCGACGTTCGGCTCGATCGTGCAGAACGGGTAGTTCTCGGCGGCGATGCCGGCCTTCGTCAGCGCGTTGAACAGGGTGGACTTGCCGACGTTGGGCAAGCCGACGATGCCGCATTTGAGGCTCATGGGTTCCTTCGGGATTCAATGGGTTGTGCGTGATGCGGGGGCGCTTCGGGCGCGGCGTGGGGCGCTCGTCCGCGCGCTTTGCGGGCCGCACCGGGGCCGGGCATGAGCGCCCGGCCGGACGCCCGGGCGCGGGCAAGACCTGCGTTGCCACCAAAAGCGGCAATTGTAACTCGTTCGACCGCGCATCAAGGCAACCGGCGGCTCGAGCGGCGGCGCGCGTCGGCCGGCCGATGCGAGGCAGGCGGCCGGCGGCGCGGCGACTTTGGCGCACGGAGGAACGCGCATCACGCGGGGCAACGTGGGAGGCAACCGCAAAGATGCGCTTCGAGGGAGGGCCGGCGGCGCTATCCGACGGGCGGCGGCGCCACGCGTCGGTGTCGGCCTTGGCGTTGGTGCGCCGCCGGCCGTGCGTCGGCCGGCCGATGCATGCCGCGTTACGAGCGAGCCTTTGCGGCCCTTCGCGGTGCGTGCCCGGCGAGTCAGTCGGCGATTCGCCGGTCGGCTAGCGCCGCGCGGCAGTCGTCCAGCACCAGCTGCGCGAGGCGCGCGCCGTAGTTCAGATCGTCGGTGTCGATGATTTCTTCCACCGCATCGCGCGCCCACGACGCGTTGACGAAGTCCGCATGCCTCTTCGCGATGTCGAGCGCGATGAGCGAGAGCTTCGCGAGCGTCAGCCAATCGGCCTCGCGCGCGTGGCGGTCGAGCCATTTGTGCGCGGACTGGACCTGAAAGGCTGCGCCTGGCCAGCTCTCGTTCAGGTAGAAGGCGCCGAGATTTCCGACGACGAGCCAGCAGAGCAGCTCCACTCGGTCCTGTTGATTGAGATGGTGGCGCAGGTCGCTCATGGCCGGGCTCACGAAGATGGTTGAGACCTGTTTTTCCGGCGCTTTCGGGGTGATCGCGTCGTCACTGAAACGATAGCACGCGATGGGCGGAATCAGACAAGCGTTCGGTGGGGTGGAACGCACATGGCGTTCGAGCGCGGCGGCTTGCGCAGGGCGGGTGCGGCGGCGCGCGACGCGTCGCATGCGGGACCGGTGCGGTGGCGGATCGGAGGGGGAGAGGGCGCTCGCTCGTGCGGCCGTTTCCGGCGGCGGGCGCGTGCGTGCGCGTCGGTGCTCGGGCATCGGCCCGGCGAGATCGCGTCGGACTCGGCGCGGCGGCGCGCCGGTTCTCGGCCGCGCGCCGAATGCGCCGGCACGCGCGGGCGTTCGCGTCGCCGCTCATGCGCGATGCGACCGGCGACGCGCGTCGCGAGCGGCGCGCCGCCGAATCGCAGCCGAATCACAGCCGAATCACAGCCGACGCCGAACGGCGCATCAATACCGGTAGTAGTAATCGCGATGATGATAGTAGCCGCCGCCTTCCGGCACCACGATGCATCCTCCGAGCACGCTGCCCAGCACGACGGCGAGGGCGGCGAGAGCCGCGATCCGTTTCATCGACATCTCCTGTTGTTGCGTCGGCTCACTGTAGCGGCGGCCCGCATGACAAGCGGTGTGCGTTTGTAAGGAAACGTGTGACGCGTAATGCGCGCTCCCGATAGCGTGCGGCGGCGAGCGCGCGCCGGTTACATCGCCGCGCACGTGCGGCGCGCTAGCCGCGGCGCGCGGCGTTCGTCCTTACGTGAAAACCCGCGGCGAACGATCGCCGCGGAACCGGTCCGGCGCGTGCGTCGCCGTGTCGCGTGCCCTGATTCACCGCAAATTCCCCGAGCGAAACGGCCTGGCCCTCCCGGCTATAATGCCCGCCATGACTGCCTACCATCAGACCTTCGACGTCGCCGTCGTCGGCGGCGGCCTCGTCGGCAAGACGGCCGCGCTCGCGCTGACGCAGGCGGGCCACAAGACCGCGCTGCTCGCGCAGCCGGCCGCTCCGCGTCCCGCCGATCTCGCGTTCGACTCGCGCATCTACGCGCTGTCGGCGAGCTCGCAGGCGCTTCTCGAGCGGCTGCGCGTGTGGCAGGCGCTCGACCACGGCCGGCTCGCGCCCGTCTACGACATGCGCGTGTACGGTGACGCGCACGCCGAGCTGCATTTCTCCGCGTTCCAGGCGGCGGTGTCGCAGCTCGCGTGGATCGGCGAATCGTCGCTGATCGAATGCGCGCTCGACGCCGCGCTGCGCTTCCAGCCGAACCTCACGTGGTTCGACGCGCGCGCGCAGGGCTTCGACGTGAAGCCGGACGCCGCCACGCTCGCGCTCGCGAACGGCGACGTGATCGAGTGCGATCTCGTCGTCGGCGCGGACGGCGCGCATTCGTGGGTGCGCTCGCAGATCGGCTCGAAGGTCGAGCGGCGCGACTATCGGCAGACGGGCGTCGTCGCGAACTTCAAGGCCGCGCACCCGCATCGCGAGACCGCATACCAATGGTTCCGCGACGGCGAGATCATTGCGTTGCTGCCGCTGCCGGACGGCCACGTGTCGCTCGTCTGGTCCGCGAACACGGCGCACGCCGACGAGCTGCTCGCGCTCGATCCCGCGAAGCTCGCGGCCGAGGTCGAGCGCGTGACGATGAGCCGCCTCGGCGCGCTCGAGTGCGTGACGCCCGCGAAGGGCTTCCCCCTCGCGCTGCAGACGGTGGACCGGCTGATCGCGCCGCGCGTCGCGCTCGTCGGCGACGCCGCGCACCTGATTCACCCGCTCGCGGGCCAGGGGATGAACCTCGGGCTGCGCGACGTCGCCGCGCTCGCGGACACGCTCGCGAATCGCGAAGCGTTCCGCGATCTCGGCGACACCGTGCTGCTGCGCCGCTACGAGCGTGCGCGGCGCGAGGACATTCGCGCGCTGATGATCGCGACCGACGGCCTGCAGCGGCTCTTCTCGCTGCCGGGCGCGGTTGCGCGCATCGTGCGCAACACGGGGATGGCGCTCGTCGGCGCGCAGCCGCTCGTCAAGCGCTGGCTGGTCGCGTCGGCGCTCGGCTGACGGACCGGCGCGTCCGGCGAACCTTCGCGCGGCGCGGCGGTCCGACTCTGCTTGACCACGGTCGTACACTGTGACGGTGCACGCACGCTTTGAAGGATGATTTGCATGAAAAAGACAATTCGTATCGCCGCGCTCGCGCTGGCCGCCGCGACGGCGACGCTCGGCTGCACCGCGCAGGCCGATCAATCCACCGACAAGCTGAAGGCAGCGCTGCAGTCGCGCCTCGGCGCCGACGCCCCGATCAAGAGCGTGACGAAATCGCCGATCGCGGGCTTGTACGAAGTCAATCTCGGTTCGCAGATCGTCTACAGCGATGCATCGGGCGACTACGTGCTGCTCGGCGAGCTCGTCAACACGAAGACGCACAAGAACCTGACGGCCGAGCGCCTCGCCGAAATCAACAAGATCGATTTCGCGAGCCTGCCGCTTTCGAATGCGATCAAGGTCGTGAAGGGCAACGGCGCGCGCAAGATCGCGGTGTTCTCCGATCCGAACTGCCCGTACTGCAAGAAGCTCGAGACGACGCTGCAGTCGGTCGACAACGTGACCGTCTACACGTTCCTGTACCCGGTGTTGTCGCCCGATTCGACTGTGAAGTCGAAGTCGATCTGGTGCGCGAGCGACCGTGTGAAGACGTGGCAGGCATGGATGCTCGAGCATCGCACGCCCGCGGTGGCGGCGGGCTGCGACACGACCGCGCTCGACAAGAATCTCGCGCTCGGCCGCGGGATGAACGTGACGGGCACGCCGACCGTGTTCCTCGCCGACGGCAGCCGCCTGCCGGGCGCCGTGTCCGCAGACGAACTGAATCAGGCGCTCGCCGGCGTCAAGTGACGCGGCATTTCTCGCATCGCGAAGGAGGCGTCGGCGCTCGGCCGGCGCCTCTTTTCGTATCCGTATCCGTTCCCGCTTGCCCCGACCGATTCCGACGATGAAGCCGATTCGCTACACGATCGTTCCGAAAGACCCCGCCGCCCACCTGTTCGAAGTGACGCTCACGCTCGCCGATCCCGATCCGGCCGGGCAGCGCTTCTCGCTGCCCGTTTGGATTCCGGGCAGCTACATGGTGCGCGAGTTCGCGCGCAACATCGTGACGCTGCGCGCGTTCAACGAAGCGGGCCGCAAGCTGCGGATCGGCAAGCTCGACAAGCAGACCTGGCAGGCCGCGCCGACGTCCGGATCGATCACGCTGCGCTACGACGTCTACGCGTGGGATCTGTCGGTGCGCGCCGCGCATCTCGACGACACGGGCGGCTTCTTCAACGGCACGAGCGTGTTCCTCGCGCCGCTCGGCCATGAAGACGCGCCGTGCGAGGTGACGATCGAGCGCCCGGCGGGCGACGCGTACCGGCGCTGGCGCGTCGCGACCGCGCTGCCGCAGGCGCACGGCACGAAGCGCTACGGCTTCGGCGCGTACCGCGCGGAGAACTACGACGAGCTGATCGATCATCCCGTCACGCTCGGCGAATTCGCGCTCGCGACGTTCGAGGCGCACGGCGTGCCGCACGACGTCGCGATCGCGGGCCGCGTGACGGGCCTCGATCTCGAACGGCTCGCGGCCGACCTGAAACGCGTGTGCGAAGCGCAGATCGCGCTCTTCGAGCCGAAGACGAAGCGCGCGCCGATGTCCCGCTACGTATTCATGACGCAGGCGGTGAGCGACGGATACGGCGGGCTCGAGCATCGCGCGTCGACGGCGCTCATCTGCAGTCGCGCCGATTTGCCGGTGAAGGGGCGTCCGGAGAAAACGGAAGGCTATCGAACGTATCTCGGCCTGTGCAGCCACGAGTACTTTCATACGTGGAACGTGAAGCGGATCAAGCCGGCCGCGTTCGCGCCGTACGATCTGTCCGGCGAGAGCTACACGTCGCTGCTGTGGCTCTTCGAAGGCTTCACGTCGTACTACGACGACCTGATGCTCGTGCGCAGCGGCCTCATTTCGCAGAGCGACTACTTCGCGCTCGTCGGCCGCACGATCGCGGGCGTGCAGCGCGGCGCCGGCCGGCTCAAGCAGAGCGTCGCCGAAAGCTCGTTCGATGCGTGGATCAAGTATTACCGGCAGGACGAGAACGCGACGAACGCGATCGTCAGCTACTACACGAAGGGCTCGCTCGTCGCGCTCGCGTTCGATCTCGCGATTCGCGCGCAGACTCGCCATCGCAAGTCGCTCGACGACGTGATGCGGCTGCTCTGGCAGCGCTTTGGGCGCGACTTCTACCACGGCAGGCCGCACGGCGTCGGCGAGGACGACGTGAAGGCGCTGATCGCCGAAGCGACGGGCGTCGATCTCGGCCGCTTGTTCGACGATGCGGTGTCCGGCACGCGCGACCTGCCGCTCGCCGAGCTGCTGGAGCCGTTCGGCGTGACGCTCGCGCCCGACACGGGCGCGAACGGCTCGGCCGATGCGCGCCCGTTGCCGACGCTCGGCGCGCGCACGCGAGGCGGCGCGGAATGCACGCTCGCGGCCGTGTACGAAGGCGGCGCCGCGCATCGCGCGGGGCTGTCGGCGGGTGACGCGCTGGTCGCGGTCGACGGGCTGCGCGTGACGGGCTCGAACCTCGACGCGCTGCTTGCGCGCTACCGGCCCGGCGACAAGGTCGAGATCCACGCGTTCCGGCGCGACGAGCTGCGCGTCGCACAGCTCAAGCTCGACGGCCCCGAAATCGCGCGCTACAAGCTGACCGCCCAGCCGAAGCCCGCCGCGACGCGCGCGCATCGCGACGCATGGCTCGGGCTGCCGGCGGCGCGCGACCGGCGATAGGCGCACTGAACCGGGCGCGGATTGTTTCGCTATTGCAACAATCCGTCACCCGGCCGCCGCTTTTTCGCGGCGGCGGCAATCCGCACAATGGCGTCACTCGCGCTGCACTTGGCGCAAACCAAACCCACGGAGCCCGACATGACGACCATTCTTCAGATCAATTCCGCCGCCCGCTCGCAAGGCGCCCAGTCGACTTTGCTCGCCGACGAACTGACGGCCAAGCTGCAACGCAGCAACCCCGGCGCGACCGTCAAGGTCCGCAACCTGCTTGCCGACGCGCTGCCGCACCTCGACGACGCAGTCCTCGGCGCGTTCTTCACGCCGGCCGATCAGCGCACCGCCGAGCAGAAAGCGATCGTCGCGAAGAGCGACACGCTGATCGACGAACTGAATTCGGCCGACGTGATCGTGATCGGCGCGCCGATGTACAACTTCGGCGTGTCGTCGCAGCTGAAGACGTATTTCGACTGGATCGCCCGCGCGGGCGTGACGTTCCGCTACACGGCGCAAGGTCCGGAAGGGCTGATCAAGGGCAAGAAGGTGTATGTGGTGTCGGCGCGCGGCGGCAAGCACGTCGGCATGCCGACCGACAGCCAGACGCCGTTCCTGAAGACGTTCCTCGGCTTCATCGGCATGTCCGACGTGACGTTCGTCTACGCGGAAGGTCTCGCGCTCGGGCCGGATGCGGCGACTGCGGCGCTCGCGAGCGCGCGCGAGGTGATCGCCGCGGTTTGAGCGTCCTCGCTCGATCGCCGAAAAAAACGCCGCGGACCGGAAGGTTCGCGGCGTTTTTGCTCGTGCCGACGAAGGCCGGATAGCGGGCGCATCGCGGCGCGGCGTATGTTCGCGCGCGGCGTGAACGAATCGTCGCGTATGGCGGCTTGCGTGCAAGCCGTCGAGCGGCGGCGCGACGGTTGACGAAGGGCTGGCGGCGGGAGGGGCGGGCGGCATCGAATCCGGTATCGCGGTGAATGGTGAAGCGCGGCGCGTCGGATCATCAGCGCGTCGGCACGTCGCCGTCGCGCCTGCATCGAATCCGGCCGACGCCGCGCACGGGCTGGCGCGCGCCGGGCCTTTCCTTCGCCGGCGCTCCGGACGAAGCGGAATGCGCAATGCGAGCTTCGATGCTCAAGCGAGCGTCTCGGGCTCGTCGGGCAGCCGCCAGTCGATCGGCTCGCGTCCGTGCCGCGTCAGGTAATCGTTCGCGAGCGCGAAATGGCGGCAGCCGAGGAAGCCGCGATGTGCGGACAGCGGCGACGGATGCGGCGCCTCGAGCACGCAATGCTCGCGCGCGTCGAAGAGCGCGCGCTTCGCCTGCGCGTGCGCGCCCCACAGCATGAACACCAGGTGGCGATGCCGCGTTGCGAGCTCGTGGATCAGCGTGTCGGTGCACTTTTCCCAGCCGCGCTTCGCATGGCTCGCGGCCGACGAGCGCTCGACCGTCAGCACCGTGTTCAGCAGCAGCACGCCCTGGCGCGCCCACGAGTCGAGGCAGCCGTGGCGGGGCGTGTCGTAGCCGAAGTCGGCCGAGATTTCCTTGAAGATGTTGCGCAGCGACGGCGGCGGCCGCACGCCGGGCGGCACCGAGAACGCGAGCCCATGCGCCTGCGCAATCCCGCGATCCTCGCCGTGATACGGGTCCTGGCCGAGGATCACGACCTTCACGTCGTCCGGGTGCGTGAGCCGCAGCGCGCGGAACACGTCGGCCGGATAGACGGCCTTGCCCGCCGCGCGCTCGCCGTCGACGAAGCCGCAGAGCGGCGCGTACGCGTCGCTCGCGATGAACGGCTCGAGAATCGCGCGCCAGTCGGGCGGCAGCGCGTCGAATTGCGATTCGAGGGGCGACGCGCAGGCGCCGTCGTTCGCCGGGGGCGGAGCAGGTACGGCGGGTTCGTCGAATAGTGAGGATTGTCGCATCGGGCGGGGGGGCGAGGTCTTTTTGGTCATGCGGGAAGCAGGGCGGTCAGTCGGCGCGCAGATCGCCGCCGCGCAGCCGGTAGCCGCGCTGCGCCTTGCTCAGGTTGTCCGGCGCGACGTCGGACACCGCGGCGGCGACCGCTTCGGCGAGCGACGTCAGCGCGGCCGCGTCGCCTTCGACGAGCTCGAGCTCGATCTCGCAAATCGGCTCGCGCCGCACGTCGCCGTTCACTTGCGCGACGATCTCGCCGCGATCGAGCGCGGCCTCGATCGTCGCGCCCGCGTGCTCGATGTGCCACAGCGTGCGCGAGAAATCGGTGCGAAAGAGCGCGATCAAATGCGGCGCGGCGGCGCGCAGCGCGTCGGCCGCGCTCGCGACGTCGCACGCGGCGCAGAGCGCGTCGACCTCGAGCGCCTCGCCCGCGACGGGCATCTCCCACTCATGGCGGCGATGCAGCCCGCCGACGGCCGCGCCGACCGTCTTGAAGGTCTGCAGCCAGCCTTGCGGCGCGAGCCGCAGCCGCAGCGCGCTCTTCGCACGCGCGAGCGCGAGCGCCGGCGTGTCGAAGTAGACGTTCACGAGCGTGATCTCGCGGCCCGGCGCGCCGGCGCGCGCGTCGAGGAAGCGCCGCGCCGCGTCCACCTGCGCGGCGGGCAGCGCGAGCTTGATCTCCTGTTCGATCGCCATCGTGCGCCGCACTCAGAAAAACATCCGAGCGAGCTCCGCGCCCGGATTCTCGGCGCGCATGAACGCCTCGCCGACGAGGAACGTGTGCACGCCCGCCGCCTCCATCCGCTCGACGTCCGCGCGCGACAGGATGCCCGATTCGGTGACGACGATCCGGTCGCCGGGAATCGCGTCGAGCATGCCGAGCGTCGTATCGATCGTCGTCTCGAACGTGCGCAGGTTGCGGTTGTTGATGCCGATGAGCGGCGTCTTCAGCGTGAGCGCTTCGTTCAGCTCGTCGCGGTTGTGCACTTCGACGAGCACGGCGAGGCCGAGCGAATGCGCGTACGCCTCGAGATCCTGCATCAGCGGCGTGTCGAGCGCGGCGGCGATCAGCAGGATCGCGTCCGCGCCCATCGCGCGCGCTTCGAGCACCTGATACGCATCGACGATGAAGTCCTTGCGCAGCACGGGCAGGCTGCACGCGGCGCGCGCCTCTTCGAGATAGCGCGCGCTGCCCTGGAAGAACTGCTCGTCGGTGAGCACCGACAGGCAAGCGGCGCCGTGCGCGGCGTACGCGCGCGCGATGTCGGCCGGCACGAAGTGCTCGCGCAGCACGCCTTTCGACGGGCTCGCCTTCTTCACTTCGGCGATGACGGCCGCGCGCCCCGCCGCGTGCTTGTCGCGCAACGCGCCGACGAAGTCGCGCGAATCGCGCGCCGACGCCTGCAGCTTCAGTTCTTCGAGCGGCGCGCTCTTGAGCGCGGCGGCGATCTCTTCGCGCTTGACCGCGATGATTTTGTCGAGGATGTCGCTCATGGGTGTCCTGCGTGCTTGATACGGATTCGGTTGAGGCGCCAGGCGCCGGATCAGCGCTTGAACTGCTGCGTGAAGCGCACGAGCGCGTCGACCTTCGCGCGCGCGCGGCCGCTCGCGATCGCTTCGCGCGCAAGCTGGATGCCGTCGGCGATCGAGCCCGAGACGTTCGCCGAATAGAGCGCGGTGCCCGCGTTCAGCGTGACGATCTCGCGCGCGACGCCCGGCTTGTTGCCGAGCGCCTCGAGCAGCATCGCGCGGGACTCTTCGGCGTTCTCGACCTTCAGCGTGCGGTTCGACACCATCTGCATCCCGAAGTCCTCCGGGTGGATCTCGTACTCGCGCACTTCGCCGTCGCGCAGCTCGCCGACGAGCGTCGCCGCGCCGAGCGACACTTCGTCCATCCCGTCCTTGCCGTAGACGACGAGCACGTGCTGCGCGCCGAGGCGCTGCATCACGCGCACCTGGATGCCGACGAGATCCGGATGGAACACGCCCATCAGCTGGTTAGGCGCGCCGGCCGGATTCGTGAGCGGCCCGAGGATGTTGAAGATCGTCCGCACGCCGAGCTCGCGGCGCACGGGCGCGATGTTGCGCATCGCCGGATGATGGTTCGGCGCGAACATGAAGCCCATGCCGGTTTCGGCGATCGACGCGGCCACCTCGTCGGGCTGCAGATCGATGTTCACGCCGAGCGCCTCGAGCACGTCGGCGCTGCCGGACTTGCTCGACACGCCGCGGTTGCCGTGCTTGGCGACCTTCGCGCCCGCCGCCGCCGCGACGAACATCGTCGCGGTCGAGATGTTGAACGTGTGCGAGCCGTCGCCGCCCGTGCCGACGATGTCGACGAAATTCGCGTTGTCCGCGACCTCGACGTGGCGCGCGAACTCGCGCATCACGGCCGCGGCGGCGGCGATCTCGCCGATCGTCTCCTTCTTCACGCGCAGGCCGGTGATGATCGCGGCCGACATCACGGGCGACATGTCGCCGCGCATGATGAGCCGCATCAGGTGCAGCATTTCGTCGTGGAAGATCTCGCGATGCTCGATCGTGCGCTGCAGCGCTTCCTGGGGAGTGATCGTCATGATTCGGTCCGCCGTCGTCAGGCTGAATGAGCGGCTGCTTGCCGCGCCTCTTTCAGGAAATTCTCGAGGAGCGCGTGGCCGTGCTCCGACAGGATCGATTCCGGGTGGAACTGGACGCCTTCGATGGGCAGCGTCTTGTGGCGCACGCCCATGATCTCGCCGTCGTCGGTCCACGCCGAGATCTCCAGGCAATCGGGCAGCGATTCGCGCTCGATCGCAAGCGAATGATAGCGGGTCACGTCGAAGTGCTTCGGCAAGTCGGCGAACACGCCGCGGCCGTCGGTCTCGATCCGGCTCACCTTGCCGTGCATGATCGTCTTCGCGCGCACGACGCGGCCGCCGAACGCCTCGCCGATCGCCTGATGGCCGAGACACACGCCGAGGATCGGCTTCTTGCCGGCGAATTCGCGCAGCACGTCGAGCGTGATGCCCGCGTGCTGCGGGTTGCTCGGGCCGGGCGACAGGCAGATCGAAGCGGGGTTCAGGCGCGTGATCTCGTCGAGCGTGATTTCGTCGTTGCGATAGGTGCGCACGTCTTCGCCGAGCTCGCCGAAGTACTGAACCAGGTTGTAGGTGAACGAATCGTAGTTGTCGATCATGAGCAGCATGGTCAGTCTCCGGTCAGAAGTCGGAATCGAGGCCGTCTTGCACCTGTTCGGCCGCGCGCAGCACCGCGCGCGCCTTGTTCTCGGTCTCCTGCCATTCGGATTCGGGCACCGAGTCGGCGACGACACCCGCCGCCGCCTGCACGTACAGATTGCCGTTGTGGATGAGGCCCGTGCGGATCGCGATCGCGAGATCCATCTCGCCCGAGAACGACAGATAGCCGACCGCGCCGCCGTAGAGCCCGCGCTTGACCGGCTCGAGCTCGTCGATCAGCTCCATCGCGCGCACCTTCGGCGCGCCGGACAGCGTGCCCGCCGGGAACGTCGCGCGCAGCACGTCGTAGTTCGTCATGCCGGGCTTCAGCTTGCCTTCGACCGAACTCACGATGTGCTGCACGTGCGAGTACTTCTCGATCACCATCTTGTCGGTCACACGGACCGAGCCGATCTGGGCGATGCGGCCGACGTCGTTGCGCGCGAGGTCGATCAGCATCACGTGCTCGGCGATTTCCTTCGGATCGCCGAGCAGCTCGGTCGCAAGCGCCGCGTCGCGCTCGGGCGTGTTGCCGCGCGGGCGCGTGCCGGCGAGCGGGCGAATCGTGACGATCTGGTCGTCGCCGCGCTTTTCCTGGCGCACGAGGATCTCGGGCGACGCGCCGACGACGTGGAATTCGCCGAAGTTGTAGTAATACATATAGGGCGACGGGTTCAGCGAGCGCAGCGCGCGGTACAGCGACAGCGGATTGTCGCGATACGGCTTCGTCAGGCGCTGGCCGACCTGAATCTGCATCAGCTCGCCCGCCGCGATGTATTCCTTCGCCTGGCGCACGGCGGCCAGATAGTCTTCCTTCTTGAACTCGCGATAGATCTCGGTGCGCACGCTTGCCGACGTGACGGGCGGCACGACGCTCGCGCGCAGCCGGTGCTTGAGCTCGCGCAGCCGCTGCTTCGCCTTCGTGTACGCCTCGGGCTTCGTCGGATCGGCATAGACGATCAGGTAGAGCTTGCCGGCGAGATTGTCGATGACGGCGACTTCCTCGGTCAGCAGCAGCTGGATGTCGGGCAGGCCGAGATCGTCGCGAGGCGCGGTGTGCGCGAGCTTCTTCTCGATGTAGCGCACCGCGTCGTAGCCGAAATAGCCGGCGAGGCCGCCGCAGAAGCGCGGCAGGCCGGGGCGCTGCGCGACCTTGAAGCGGCTCTGGAATGTCGCGATGAACGCGAACGGATCGCCTTCATGCGTTTCGGCGACTTGCCCGTCCGTCACGACTTCCGACACGCCGTTCTTCGTGCGCACGAGCGTATGCGCGGGCAGGCCGATGAACGAGTAGCGCCCGAAGCGCTCGCCGCCCACGACCGATTCGAGCAGGAAAGAGTTGGCGCCGCCGCGTTCGGGCTGCGCGAGCTTCAGATACAGCGAAAGCGGCGTCTCGAGGTCGGCCAGCGCTTCGGCGATGAGCGGAATGCGGTTGTAGCCCTCGTTGGCGAGCGATTGGAATTCGAGTTCAGTCATGTTCCGGTCCTGTCGTCGGGACGATCGGCGCGGCGCGCCGGGAATCGCGTGGCGCTGCGCTCGCGCCCGGGGCGCCGCCCCTCGCGGGGCGGGTCGGACGAACCGGCGGATGCTGTGCCTGGCGATCGTGCGCCGCGTGCCGGCGTCAGCCCGAACGCAAAGCGTTCGACGGCGGCAACACCGGCAAGTTGGACGACGATCGGGGCGCGGACGCGCAGCGAAACAAAAAACGGGGCTGAAGGCGAGCTTCAGCGTACCTCATCGAGGTTGGCGCGACCAGCGACGCCAGGGCCAGGCTCCCCGGTCGATGCTGCTCAGACTCCGTTTTCTGTTCAGAAACATGCGGATGGAAGAAAAAGTCAGACGGCTGATTTTGCCGAATTGTGCGCGATGACGACCTGCGCGGCGGCGAAAAGCGAATCGACTATACCATCCGATTCGATCGTTTGTATAGCGTTGCCATGGTTGTAGCCGTACGGCACGGTGAGCGTCGCCATGCCAGCCGCGCGGCCCGCGAGCGCGTCGTTCTCCGAATCGCCGATCGCGACCGTCGCGCGCGGCGCGACGCCGAGCGCGACGCACGCGGCGAGCATCGGCGCCGGGTCGGGCTTCTTGCGCGGCGCGCTGTCGCCGCCGAACACCGCGCCGAAGTAGTCGCGCAGGCCGTACTGAGCGAGCAGCTCGACCGCGAACCGGTGCGGCTTGTTCGTCACGCATGCGAGCTTGACGCCCGCGTCGCGCATCGCGTGCAAGCCTGCCTCGACGTCCGGGTAGAGCCGCGTGTGGCGGCCGTTGATTTTCGCGTATTCGGCCTGGTAGAGCGCGAGCGCCTCGTCGAAGCGCGCTTTCGCCTCGTCTTCCGAAAAACGCGGCGTCAGCACGCGCTGGATCAGGTTCTCCGAGCCTTTGCCGACGTAGCGCATCACCTCCTCGCGCGTCGTTTCTTGCGCGTCGAGCTGCGCGAGCATCGCGTTCAGGCCGGCCGTGAAATCGTCTGCGGTATCGACCATCGTGCCGTCGAGGTCGATGAGCGCCGCGTCGATGCGCGGCGCGCCGAAAAGGGGCGTCGTCGTCATCGTGCTCACGCGCGCTTGACGGTCGCGAGCGCGTCGCGCATTTCGCCGATCACCTGACGATAGTCGGGCTTGCCGAAGATCGCCGAGCCCGCGACGAACGTGTCGGCGCCCGCCGCGGCGATTTCGGCGATGTTGTCGGCCTTCACGCCGCCGTCGACTTCCAGATGGATCTCGCGGCCCGTCCGCGCGGTGTACGCGTCGATTCGCGCGCGGGCGTCGCGCAGCTTGTTGAGCGCCTCGGGAATGAACGACTGGCCGCCGAAGCCCGGGTTCACCGACATGATGAGCACGAGGTCGACGCGGTCCATCACGTGGTCGAGATAGTTGAGCGGCGTCGCCGGATTGAACACGAGGCCCGCCTTGCAGCCGTGATCGCGGATCAGGCTGAGCGTGCGGTCGACGTGATCCGACGCCTCCGGATGAAAGCTGATCAGGTTCGCGCCCGCCTTCGCGAAATCCGGCACGATCCGGTCGACCGGGCGCACCATCAGGTGCACGTCGATCGGCACCTGCACGTGCGGACGGATCGCCTCGCAGACGAGCGGGCCGATCGTGAGGTTCGGCACGTAGTGGTTGTCCATGACGTCGAAGTGGATCCAGTCGGCGCCGGCGGCGACCACGTTGCGGACTTCTTCGCCGAGCCGCGCGAAGTCGGCCGACAGAATGCTGGGGGCGATGCGGAATTGCGTCATGAGCGGAAAGCGCGTGGGGAGCGTTGCGATACGAAAAACGTCATTCTACCGCCGCGGCGCGCGCCGCCCGGTTGCGGGCCGCGGCCTCATCAAGCAGAATGCCGAACCAAAGCGGCGCGTCGGCCGCACGGGGCGGGCGCCTCGGCGTCGGCTGCGGCGGGCGACCTCGACGGGACCATCATGAGCCAGTATCGATTCAGCGTGTCGGTGAAGACCAGCTACCTGCCGGAACAATCCGACCCCGAGAACCGTCAATACGCATTCGCGTACACGCTGACGATCCGAAACACGGGCCAGGTCGCGGCGCAGCTGATCGCGCGGCACTGGATCATCACGGACAGCGAGAACCAGGTTCAGGAGGTCAAGGGGCTCGGCGTCGTCGGCCACCAGCCGCTGCTGCAGCCGGGCGAGCAGTTCGAGTACACGAGTTGGGCCGTGATCGCGACGCCGGTGGGCACGATGCGCGGCGCGTATTTCTGCGTCGCGGAGGACGGCGAGCGCTTCGAGGCGCCCGTCGACGAATTCGCGCTGCACATGCCGCGCACGCTGCATTGAGCGTGCGGCATCGCGGGGGCGCGGGAGATTCAAAGGTGTTTTCAGCGCTGGGGCTTGTCGTGCCGGCCGGGCTGCTTCTTCTTGCCCGAAGCCGTCCAGACGACGATGAAGACGAGCAGGGCGAGCGCCAGCAAAGATTCCAGCGCGAAGATGAGCATCGGGTATTGGTCGAGCAGATCGGACATGGCGGTTTCCATCATCAACGGACATTGTATGGGTTTTAGCCGGCGGCTTGCCGGGTGGGCGGCGGCCGTCGCGGCCGCGGCGCTCCTCGCCGCGTGCGGCGGCACGCCGCTGCGGCAGGCCTCGCGGCCCGCGGGTGCCGCGATCGTACCAGGGCAGATCGCGGCTGCGCGGCTCACGCCCGTCGCGTGGCAGCAGGTGCCGGGCTGGCAGGACGACAGCCTGATCGGCGCGACGATCGCGCTGCGCGAGAACTGCGCGCGCCTCGCGCGGCAGGCGAACTGGCAGCGCGCGTGCGCGGCGGCCGCGCGGATCGACGATCTCGACGTGGGCAGCGCCCGCAGCTTCTTCGAGACGTATTTCACGCCGTTCCAGTTCGCGAACAACGACGGCACGCTCGACGGCCTCGTGACCGGCTACTACGAGCCGCTGCTGCACGGCTCGCGGGTGCGGCGCGGCCCGTATCAGTACGCGCTCTACCGCTGGCCCGCGGGCTATCGCGCGGGCGCGTCGATGCCGGCGCGGGCGCCACTCGTGCGCTCGGGCGCGCTCAGCGGCAACGAGCTCGTGTGGGTCGACGATCCGATCGAGGCGTTCTTCCTGCAGGTGCAGGGTTCGGGCCGGATCGTTCTCGACGACGGCTCGGTGATGCGGGTCGGCTACGGCGGCACCAACAACCAGCCGTACCGTTCGATCGGCAAGTGGCTGCTCGACCGCGGCGAACTCGGCGCAGGGCAGGCGACGATGCAGGGGATCAAGGCGTGGGCGCGCGCGAATCCGTCGCGGGTCGACGCGCTGCTCGACACGAATCCGCGCTTCGTGTTCTTCCGCGAGATGCCGTCGCAGGAAGACGTGCCGCACGGCGGCGCGGACGGCCCGGTCGGCGCGCTTGGCGTGCCGCTCACGCCGGAGCGCTCGATCGCGGTCGATCCGTCGTCGATTCCGCTCGGCACGCCGGTGTTCCTGCAAACGACGCGTCCGATGACGAATGCGCCGCTCAATCGCCTCGTGTTCGCGCAGGACGTCGGGACGGCGATCAAGGGCGGCGTGCGCGCCGACTACTTCTGGGGGCTCGGCGACGACGCGGGCGATCAGGCCGGCCGGATGAAGCAGACCGGGCGGATGTGGTTGCTCTTTCCGAATTCATGATCCGAACTTGATCCGGGCGCGAGCGTGCTGGCGGTGAGCGTCGATTCGTCTCGCGCGGCCGCTGGCCGCGTGGGCGTGCGATCTCATGATCGCGTCGCGCAAACGTTGCGTTCGGGCATTGCGTTCGGTAGGCGCCGGATTGCGCAGGTAGGCCCCCAAATTGCGCACTGCGTTTGCCTGCTCGCCGGGCGGTGCGGCATGCATTGCTTTGTGCGTCCGGCGATGCGGGTGCAAGCCGCGCGAACGGCGCGCGACGGACGGCAGCGCCACGCTTGGAGGCCCGCCCCGCCGTCGCACACGATCGTCACGGCCGCCGCTTGTCGACCACCCGCCGCGCCTTGCCGACAGAGCGCTCGATGCCGTTGACGGGCAGCACGTTGACGATCGCCGTCACGCCGATCAACGATTTGATGTCGTGCGCGAGCGCCTTGCGCGCGGCGTCGATCATGGCCGCGTCCGGCGCGGTCTCGGGGCAGGGCTCGACGTTGAGCGTGAGCACGTCGAGCGGCCCGTCCTTCGTCAAGACCACCTGATAGTGCGGCGCGAGCGCGCGCTGCTTCAACAGCTGTTCCTCGAGCTGAGTCGGAAACACGTTCACGCCGCGCACGATCATCATGTCGTCAGAGCGGCCGGTGATCTTTTCCATCCGGCGCATCGTGCGCGCGGTGCCGGGCAGCAGGCGCGTGAGGTCACGGGTCCGGTACCGGACGATCGGCATCGCCTCCTTCGTGAGCGACGTGAACACGAGCTCGCCGAACTCGCCGTCCGGCAGCACTTCGCCCGTGTCGGGGTCGATGATTTCGGGGTAGAAGTGGTCTTCCCAGATCGTCGGACCGTCCTTCGTTTCGACGCATTCCGACGCGACGCCCGGGCCGATCACTTCGGAGAGCCCATAGATGTCGACTGCGTCGATGCCCATGCGCTTCTCGATCGCGGCGCGCATGTCGTTGGTCCACGGCTCCGCGCCGAAGATGCCGATTCGCAGCGAGCACCGAGCCGGATCGAGGTGCTGGCGCTCCATCTCGTCGGCGATCGACAACATGTAGCTCGGCGTCACCATGATGATGTCGGGCCGAAAGTCCTGGATCAACTGCACCTGCTTTTCCGTCTGCCCGCCGCCGAACGGAATCACTGTGAGTCCGGCCCGCTCCGCGCCGTAATGTGCGCCGAGCCCGCCCGTGAAAAGGCCGTAGCCGTAGCTCACGTGAACCTTGTCGCCCGGCCGTGCGCCCGCCGCGCGAATCGAGCGGGCGACGAGATTGGCCCACGTATCGATGTCGTGCGCCGTGTAGCCGACCACGGTCGGCTTGCCCGTCGTGCCCGACGAAGCGTGAATGCGCGAGATGCGTTGTTGCGGCACGGCGAACATGCCGAACGGGTAGTTGTCGCGGAGGTCGTTTTTCGTCGTGAACGGAAAACGGCTCAGATCCGCGAGCGTTTTCAGATCGTTCGGATGAACGCCCGCCTCGTCGAACTTGCGCCGGTAGACCGGCGAATGCTCATACGCATGCGCGAGCGACCATTTCAAGCGTTCGAGCTGAAGCGCGAGCAGTTCGTCGCGGCTCGCTCGTTCGATCGGCTCGAGCGGAAGCGAGGTTGCCATGATGTCTCCAATATATTTATGTGGGCTGCGTGGACGCTAATGGTCTGCAGGGATCACCGTCCCTTTGATTTGAGTCGATTTGCCGCGGAACATCGCGACGGGCTCTCCCGCCCGGTTCGTCACGCGGATATCGTAGATGCCGTGCCGGCCGTTCAGTGTCTGCTCCGTCGCCTCGGCGGTGAGCACGTCGCCGCATGCGACCGGCCGGAGGAATTCGATCGAGCAGCCGGCCGCGACCGTATTGATGTTGTACGAGTTGCACGCGAACGCGAACGCCGAATCCGCGAGCGCGAAGATGAGCCCGCCGTGGCAGATCTGGTGACCGTTCAGAAAATCGGGGCGCACCGGCATGCGCAAGCGAGCATAGCCCGGCCGCACTTCGAGCAGCTCCATGCCGAGCTCGCGGCTGCACGCGTCTGCTGTATACATCGCTTCCGCGGTCGCGCGGGCGAGCGCTTCGGCGGAGCGTTCGGCGGCGGCCGATGGGGTGTGCGCAGCCATCTCAGCGCCCCTCGAAGCGAGGCGCGCGCTTTTCGATGAACGCGCGCACGCCTTCCGCGTAGTCGTACGATTGCCCGAGCTCGCGCTGAAGATCGCGTTCGAGATCGAGCTGCTGGTCGAGCGTGTTGGTGATGCCCGCGCGCATCGCCTGCTTGATCGCGGCGATCGCGCGCGTCGGCTGTTGTGCGAGTTGTCGGGCGAGCTGGGTGGCGGTGCCTGGCAGCTCGGCGTCGTCGACGACGCGCCACACGAGCCCCCAGCGCTCGGCCTGCTCGGCGCCGAGCTTGTCGCCCGTCAGCGCGAGGCCCAGCGCGCGGGCGAAGCCGACGCGTTGTGGCAGGAACCACGTGCCGCCCGAATCGGGAACCAGGCCGATTTTCACGAACGACTGGATGAAGCTGCTCGATTTCGCCGCGATGACGATGTCGCATGCGAACGCGAGATTGGCGCCCGCGCCCGCCGCGGTGCCGTTCACGGCGGCGATGACGGGCAGCGGCAGCGCTTGCAGACGGCGAACGAGCGGATTGAAGTGCTCTTCGATCATCGTGCCGAGGTCGGTCGTCGCACCCGGCGTGAAATCGAGGTCGGCGAGATCCTGGCCCGCGCAGAAGCCGCGCCCCGCGCCTGTGAGAATCAGTGCGCGCGCGTTCGCGGCCTGCACGTCGCCGAGCGCCGATTGCAGCTCGCGATGCATGTCGCGCGTGAAGCTGTTGAGCTTGTCGGGGCGATCGAGCGTGATCGTCGCAACGTGTGTCGCCTGATCGATTTCGATGCGAATCGCTTGGTAGGACATCGGCTGTCTCCTTATGTTTTCGATTCGGTTCAAACTTCAGAAGTCTGAGCGGATGTCGCGGGGCGCGCTCGAACCGGCTGGTCGCCGTGGCTCGGCTTGCGTCTCCTGCGAGCCTGTGAGCCGTCTGCCTTCGAAATGAACCGGAT
Organism: Burkholderia sp. ABCPW 111; assembly: GCF_000773065.1. Taxonomy (NCBI): domain Bacteria; kingdom Pseudomonadati; phylum Pseudomonadota; class Betaproteobacteria; order Burkholderiales; family Burkholderiaceae; genus Burkholderia; species Burkholderia sp. ABCPW 111. The sequence continues at coordinate 86,812 of NZ_JPWT01000056.1, forward strand.
GAGCACTTCGTCGGTTTGTCGGCCCTACACGCGCTCGATCGCGATGGCGATCCCCTGACCGACGCCGATGCACATCGTGCAGAGCGCGTAGCGGCCGTTCGTGCGATGCAGCTGGTACGTCGCGGTC
>NZ_JPWT01000057.1:0-86238 GCF_000773065.1 Burkholderia sp. ABCPW 111
CGTCGAGGCGGCGCGCGCGGGCGAGCAGGGGCGCGGCTTCGCGGTGGTCGCGGGCGAGGTGCGCTCGCTCGCGCAGCGGAGCGCGACGGCCGCCAAGGAAATCAAGCAACTGATCGGCGACTCCGCGCACAAGGTGCAAAGCGGCTCGGCGCTCGTCGAGCGCGCGGGCGCGACGATGGCCGAGATCGTCCAGGCGGTGCGCCGCGTGACCGACATCATGGGCGAGATCAGCGCGGCGTCCGAAGAGCAGTCGACGGGCATCGTCCAGGTGAATCGCGCGGTGAGCCAGATGGACGCCGTCACGCAGCAGAACGCGGCGCTCGTCGAAGAAGCCGCCGCCGCCGCCGCGTCGCTCGAGGATCAGACGCGGCAGATGACGCAGATCGTGTCAGCGTGGCGCGTCGAGGGCGGGATTGCGTCCGCCGCGACGCCGGCTGCGTCGGCTTCGAGCGCACATGCGGGCGTGATTTCCGGCGCGACCGCGCCGGGCGCGCCGCGGGCCGCCGCATCCGCGTCGCGCGCGCCCGCCGCGAGCGCGGTCAGGACAACCGGCGCGGCCGGATCGTCGTCGGCTTCGGCCGCCGCCGCGCAGGCCGCCGCACACGGCGGGCGCACGGCGCACGGCGCGCCCGCCGCCGGGTCGCAAGCCGCGCCGCAAGCCGCGAAGACGTCTGCCGCCGCGCCGAAGTCGGCCGCATCGCCGGCGTCTTCCGCCTATGCACCGAAGCTCGCGAAGCCGGGCGCCGCCCCGCGCCCGACGACGGGCGCGGCCGGTGCCACGCAAGCCGCCGCCGCTTCCGCGTCCTCCCTCGCGCTCAAGCGCCCGGCGCTGTCGGGCGAGCCGAAGCCCGCGGTTGCCTCGGCGTCCTCCGACGACGACTGGGAAACCTTTTAAGCCATGATGCCCGCACGCGCCGCCTCTCGTTCCGACGCACTCGAACCGCAAGACCGGTTGGGCGACGCTGCGCGGGACTTCGAATTCACGTCCGCCGATTTCGCGAAGATTCGCGCGCTGATCCACCGGCGGGCGGGCATCTCGCTGTCCGAGCACAAGCGCGACATGGCGTATAGCCGCCTCGCGCGGCGCCTGCGCGCGCGCGGGCTCAACCGCTTCTGCGACTACCTCGAGCTGCTCGAGCGCGAAAACGATCCGGCCGAATGGGAAGCGTTCACGAATTCGCTGACGACGAACCTGACCGCGTTCTTTCGCGAATCGCACCACTTTCCGATCCTCGCCGAGTTCGTCAAGCGCCGGGAGCAGCCGGTGTCGGTATGGTGCTCGGCGGCGTCGACGGGCGAAGAGCCGTATTCGATCGCGATGACGCTCGTCGAGGCGCTCGGCGAATCGGCCGCGCGCTCGGCGAGCGTGCTCGCCACCGATCTCGACACGCAGGTGCTAGCGAAGGCCGAAGCGGGCGTCTACGCGTTCGAGCAGGTCAAGCACCTGTCGCCCGAGCGGCTCAAGCGCTTTTTCCTGAAGGGCACGGGCGCGCAGGCGGGCCGCGTGAAGGTGCGCCCCGAGCTGCGCGCGATGATCCGCTTCGCGCAGCTCAACCTGACCGACGCCGACTACGGTTTCACGAAGCCGTTCGACGCGATCTTCTGCCGCAACGTGATGATCTACTTCGACAAGCCGACTCAGGCGCAGGTGCTCTCGCGCTTCGAGCCGCTGATGAAGCCGGGCGGCCTGCTGTTCGCCGGCCATTCGGAGAACTTCACGTACGTGACGCAGGCATTCCATCTGCGCGGGCAGACCGTCTACGAACTGACGCGCGACGGGCATGGCGCCGCGCCGCGCGTGCGTTCGCGCATCGCCGCGGCGGCGGCCGAGGAGGAACTCCGATGAGCGGGCTGCCGATCGCGACCAATCATTATTTCGACGCGCACTTTCACCGCCGCGGCGTGAAGCTGCTGCCGAACGAGTTCTACACGACGCGCGAGGACATGGTGCTCGTCACCGTGCTCGGCTCGTGCGTCGCCGCGTGCCTGCACGATCCGATCGGGCGGATCGGCGGGATGAACCACTTCATGCTGCCGGACGACGGCGCGGACCCGTCCGCCGCCGCGTCCGAATCGATGCGCTACGGCGCCTACGCGATGGAAGTGCTGATCAACGAGCTCATCAAGGCGGGCGGCCGCCGCGAGCGCTTCGAGGCGAAGGTGTTCGGCGGCGCGGCCGTGCTCGCGGGAATGACGACGATCAACATCGGCGATCGCAACGCCGATTTCGTGCGCCGCTATCTCGCGCTCGAGCGCATCCGCATCACGGCCGAGGACTTGCAGGGCGTGCATCCGCGCAAGGTCGCGTTCATGCCGCACACGGGGCAGGCGATGGTCAAGAAGCTGCGCGTGCAGGCACCCGACGTCGCCGAGCGGGAAGCCGCGCTCGCGCGCGAGGCGACCGGTTCGCGCGGCGAGCGCGCCGCCCGCGCGCGTGCGCACGTCGAGCTGTTCGGCACGCCCGCGCCCAAGGCGGATGCGAAGCCTCGCATCGAATTGTTCGGTACGCGGGCCGCGTCGCCCGCCACAAGAAAGCAGGAGGCTTGAACGCTGTGCAGAAGAAAATCAAAGTGCTGTGCGTCGACGATTCGGCGCTGATCCGCAGCCTGATGACCGAAATCATCAATAGCCAGCCCGACATGGAGGTGTGCGCGACGGCGCCCGATCCGCTCGTCGCGCGCGAGCTGATCAAGCAGCACAACCCGGACGTGCTGACGCTCGACGTCGAAATGCCGCGAATGGACGGCCTCGACTTCCTCGAGAAGCTGATGCGCCTGCGGCCGATGCCGGTCGTGATGGTGTCGTCGCTGACCGAGCGCGGCTCGGAAATCACGCTGCGCGCGCTCGAGCTCGGCGCGGTCGACTTCGTCACGAAGCCGCGCGTCGGGATTCGCGACGGGATGCTCGAATACGCGGAAAAACTCGCCGACAAGGTGCGCGCGGCGTCGCGCGCGCGCGTGCGGCAGAATCCGCAGCCGCACGCGGCCGCGGCGGCGGCCGCGCACGGCCCCGTCGGCGCTGCCGCGCCGCTCATCAACAATCCGCTCGTCAGCACCGAGAAGCTGATCATCGTCGGCGCGTCCACGGGCGGCACCGAGGCGATCCGCGAAGTGCTGACGCCGCTGCCGCCCGATGCGCCCGCCGTGCTGATCGCGCAGCACATGCCGCCCGGCTTCACGCGCTCGTTCGCGCAGCGCCTGAACGGCCTGTGCCGGATCTCGGTGAAGGAGGCGGAACACGGCGAGCGCGTGCTGCCGGGCCACGCGTACATCGCGCCCGGCCACGCGCACCTGCTGCTCGCGCGAAGCGGCGCGAACTACATCGCGCACCTGTCGGACGAGCCGCCCGTGAACCGCCACCGCCCGTCGGTCGACGTGCTGTTCCGCTCGGCCGCGCAGCACGCGGGCAAGAACGCGCTCGGCGTGATCCTGACCGGAATGGGCCGCGACGGCGCGGCCGGGCTGCTTGAAATGAAAAAGGCGGGCGCATATACGTTCGCGCAGGACGAGGCGAGCTGCGTCGTGTTCGGGATGCCCCGCGAGGCGATTGCGATGGGTGGCGTCGACGACGTCGCGCCCCTTTCCGACATGAGTCGCCGTATCATGGCGCGCCTCGCGTCGATGGGCGACCGCGTGCAGCGCGTGTAACCTAGGCGCCACCGTTACAGCACACGAATCTGGAAAGGAACAGACGATGGACAAGAGCATGAAGATTCTGGTGGTGGACGATTTTCCGACGATGCGTCGGATCGTCCGCAACTTGTTGAAGGAGCTGGGCTATTCGAACGTCGACGAAGCGGAGGACGGCCTGGCCGGCCTGGCGCGGCTGCGCGGCGGCGGCTACGACTTCGTGATCTCCGACTGGAACATGCCGAACCTCGACGGGCTCGCGATGTTGAAGGAGATCCGCGCGGACGCGGCGCTCACGCATCTGCCCGTGCTGATGGTCACGGCCGAGTCGAAGAAGGAGAACATCATCGCGGCCGCGCAGGCGGGCGCGAGCGGCTACGTCGTGAAGCCGTTCACCGCGGCGACCCTCGACGAGAAGCTCAACAAGATTCTGGAAAAGATGGCGAAAGCGGGGAGCTGACGTGAACGAGCCGATCCATGCGGCGCTTGCCGGCGCGAGTGCCGACGAACGCCTTGCCGACGCCGCCGACCTGGCGAGCGACCGTATTCTTGCGCGCATCGGCCAGCTGACGCGCACGCTGCGCGATTCGATGCGCGAGCTGGGTCTCGACAAGCACGTCGAGAAGGCGGCGGAAGTCGTGCCGGATGCACGCGACCGGCTCCGTTACGTCGTCGCGATGACCGAGCAGGCGGCCGAGCGCGTGCTGACCGCGATCGAAATCGCCAAGCCCGTGCAGGAGCGCTTGCAGCAAGACGCCGCGGCGCTCGACGCGCGCTGGGCGAAGTGGTACGAGTCGCCGATCGAGCGCGTGGAAGTGCGCGGCCTGATGGACGACACGCGCGCGTTCCTGCGCGCGCTGCCGGACGCCACGGGCGCGACCAACGCGCAGTTGCTCGAGATCATGCTCGCGCAGGACTTCCAGGATCTGACGGGCCAGGTGATCAAGAAGATCATGGACATGGTCTATCTGATCGAGCAGCAGTTGCTGAACGTGCTGGTCGAGAACATCGCGCCCGAGCGGCGCGAGCAGTTCGCCGCGACGGCCGCCGCGCTCGCCGCCGAGCAGGCGAGCGGCGCGATGACGCCGGAATCGCTGCTGAATGGGCCGCAAATCAATCCGGAAGGAAAGGCCGACGTTGTTCAGGATCAGGCGCAAGTCGACGATTTGTTGGCAAGTCTCGGATTTTGAACCGAAATGTTTTGCAATGATTGAATATTATCGAGACTAATGCCGATAGGTTTTTGACATAGGCGGCAGGCATACTACGCTCCTGGTCTGCAGGCTCTCGAGGGCTTTCTTTTCGCTTTCGATTGTCGATAATGAGCGGCGTGCGGCGCGCAGCACGCCACGCCGCCCGGCATGCAGAGCCTGAATTCGAGGAGGAATGGAGTGAGATCGAGTCGATTTCGCCGGATCGCCGCGACGGCGGCCGGCTTCATGTGCGCGTGGCTTGCCGCCGCGCCCGTCCACGCGGGCCTCGGCGGCGCGCCGATGACGCCGCCCGCGGCGGATACCGCAGCGACGGTGCGGTCGATGCAGCGCAGCATCCGCGCGGCGGGCGGCGCGCCGGCGGCCGCCGTCGGCTACACCGTGCGCGAAACGACGCTCGGCTCGGGCACCGTCGTGCGCGAATACATTTCGACGTCGGGCGCCGTGTTCGCGCTGTCGTGGCAAGGCCCCGTCGCGCCGAACCTCTCCGATCTGCTCGGCGGCTATTTCCCGCAATACGAAGCGGGCGTGAAGGCGTCCCATGCCGCGCGCGGGCCGCGCGCGCCGGCCGCGATCGACACGAGCGGGCTCGTCGTCCACACGGGCGGCCACATGGGCTCGTATTCCGGTCAGGCGTGGCTGCCGCAGGCGCTGCCGGCCGGCTTCTCCACCAACGACATCCAGTGATCGCGCCGGGAGGGGACAGATCTTGCGCTTCCAACACACTCTGACTCGCTGGCTCGGCGCGCTGAGCCTCGCCGCGGCCACGGTCGCGCTCGTCGCCGCGTGCGGCGGCGGGGGCGACGGCGGCTCGAATGCGTCCGTGAACACGGGCTCGGGCGGCGGCAACACGTCCGCGGGCGGCGGTTCGAACGGCGGTTCGGGCGGTTCAGGCGGCTCGGGCAGCTCGGGCAGCACGCCGCTCGCGTCGAACCAGGCCGCGATCACCGTCAGCACGGGCGTCGCGACCGTCGTCAACATGCCGACCGTCGACGTGACGATCTGCGCGCCCGGCACCTCGACGTGCCAGACGATCAACAACGTGCTCGTCGACACCGCGTCGTACGGGCTGCGGATCGTCAACACCGCCGCGTCGAACGTGCTCGGCAGCCTGCCCATTTCGACCGTGAGCAGCGGCGCGCTCGTCGAGTGCGGCAAGTTCGTGACGAGCTACACATGGGGCACGGTGCGCACCGCCGACGTGAAGATCGCCGGCGAGCAGGCGAGCTCGCTGCCGGTCCAGGTCATCGGCGATCTCGGCTCGTCCGGCGTGCCGACGTCGTGCTCGAACGGCAATTCGTCGTCGAACACCGCGGCCGACCTGGGCGCGAACGGCATCCTCGGAATCGGGCCCGCGCCGTACGACTGCGGCACGAACTGCGCGACGTCGACGCTCTACAGCAACTACTACGCGTGCCCGAACGGCAACACGAGCTGCCAGGTGACGACGGTGCCGCTCGCGCAGCAGGTAGCGAACCCGGTGCCGCGCTTTGCGACCGACAACAACGGCGTGATCGTCGCGATGAATCCGCCGTCGGGCGGCAACGCGACCGGCACGCTGACGTTCGGCATCAACACGCAGGCGAACAACGCGCTGCCGTCGAGCGCGACGGTGCTCACGTCGACCACCGCGGGCGACCTGACGGGCACGCTGCTCGGCCGCGCGGTCAGCACCGTGTTCTTCGATACCGGATCGAACGCGTACTTCTTCGATACGGGCGGCAGCACGGCGGTCCGACTGCCCGTGTGCAGCAACAATTCGTCGTTCTACTGCCCGACGACGGGCACGCAAACCACGACGCCCACTGTCGTCGGTCTGAACGGCGCGCAGGCGTCGCCGTCGATTTCGATCGACAATGCGAACTCGCTGTTCTCCACGTACCGCTCGGCCGTGCCGAACCTGGGCGGCCCGTTCGGCGACACGCGGGTGCTCGACTTCGGCCTGCCGCATTTCTTCGGCAAGACGCTGTACTTCGGGATGGACCTGCGCGGCAGCGGCGGTCCGGCCCCTTACGTCGCGTTCTGACGCGACTGGCGCGCGGGCGGTTTTTCCGGACGCCCGCGCCGCGAACCCACCCCAAAAGGGCGCGAGAAATCGCGCCCTTTTTGCTTTCCGGCTACGGAAGCCGCGCCGCCGCCCGAGCCGCGAGCGCCTATCATCGTTACGTTGTTCCGCCGAGGAAGACAGACGAGGAGACACGTCATGACGGCACGCATGCAGCGCATCACCCCCTTCCTGTGGTTCGACGGCAACGCGGAGGAAGCGGCCACGTTCTACGTATCGGTGTTCGACGACGCGAAGATCACGCATGTCGCCCGCTACGACAAGGAGGGCGCGAACGCGTCCGGGCAAGGCGAGGGCGCGGTGATGACGGTCGCGTTCGAGCTCGACGGCCAGCGCTTCGTCGCGCTGAACGGCGGGCCCGTGTTCCGGTTCAACCCGGCCGTGTCGTTCGTCGTGAACTGCACGACGCAGGACGAGATCGACCATTACTGGCACCGGCTGTCCGAAGGCGGCGACGCGAGCGCGCAGCAGTGCGGCTGGCTCAAGGACCGCTTCGGGCTGTCGTGGCAGATCGTGCCCGTGCAGTTGCAGGCGCTGCTGACGGGCGACGATCCGGCGAAGGCGTCGCGCACGATGCAGGCGCTGATGCAGATGAAGAAGATCGACCTTGCGGCGCTGCAGCGTGCGGCGGCCGGCTGAGCGGCCGATCGGCCGGATGCCGTTCGCGCTGCCGACGCGCGTACGCAGCTCGTCGCAGAGGCCGACGCCGCGAAGTCGGCCGCCGCGCCGCCATGGGCGGACGCGTTCGCGGGCCGGCGCCGACTCGACGCCGTGACGCCGTGACGCCGCGCGCGACGAACCCGAAGGATCACGCGGAGCGCGTCGGCCTGTACGAAGGCGCGCCTTGCGGGCTGTCGCCCGCCGCGCGGCCCGATCGGCGGTTTCCGCACGTGTTTGCGCACGCGACGCCGATCGACGGGCCGCACCTCGCCGGCCAGACGACATACCCGGGCTTCGGCGTCGTGATGCCGATGCCGCCGGGCGTGTTCGCCGCCGGCGTGCTCGCGTCGCGCGCGTTGCACTGACCACGGCGCGGACGGCGCAACGCCGCCTCCAGCGACGACGGCCGCGGCAGCCGGGCGGCGCGCGCCCGCGCGTCGGCCGCGATTGCACGTTCGGCGCGAGCACACGTTCGCCGCGCGCGCCGATCAAGCGCCGCATTCGTGATTCGCCCGCGATCCCACCCCAAAAACCGGCGATCGCCGCTTCGTCCGCCCCGTGCAACCGATTCCGAGAAATACCCCGGTTTCCCCGCTTTCCTCGACCGATCGCCCGTTGACCGCCGCGGGAATAATCGGTGTCACTGGAAAGCGGCATCCCGCCGCGCCCACATGGAGGCCCGCGTGGCAGAGGACAGCGATCTCGACCGGACAGAAGCCGCCACTCCCAAGCGCCGCGAGAAGGCGCGCGAGGAGGGGCAGGTCGCGCGCTCGCGCGAGCTGGCTTCGTTCGCGCTGCTGTCGGCGGGTTTCTACGGCGCGTGGCTGCTGTCGGGCCCGATCGGCGAGCACCTGCGCACGATGCTGCGCACGGCGTTCTCGTTCGATCGCGCGACCGCGTTCGACACGAACCGGATGCTGTCGCATGCGGGCGGCCTGAGCCTCGAGGGGCTCTACGCGCTGTTGCCCGTGCTCGCGCTGACGGGCGTCGCGGCGCTCGCCGCGCCGATGGCGCTCGGCGGCTGGCTCGTGTCGACGAAGACGTTCGAGCTGAAGTTCGAGCGCCTGAATCCGATCACGGGTCTCGGCCGCATTTTCTCGATTCAAGGCCCGATCCAGCTCGGGATGTCGATCGCGAAGACGCTCGTCGTCGGCGGGATCGGCGGCATCGCGATCTGGCGCAGCAAGGACGAGCTGCTCGGCCTCGCGACGCAGCCGCTCGACGCCGCGCTCGCCGATGCGCTGCATCTCGTCGCCGTGTGCTGCGCAATGACGGTCGCGGGGATGCTGGTCGTCGCGAGCCTCGACGTGCCGTACCAACTCTGGCAGTACAACAAGAAGCTGCGCATGACGAAGGAAGAAGTGAAGCGCGAACACCGCGAAAACGAAGGCGATCCGCACGTGAAGGGCAGGATTCGCCAGCAGCAGCGCGCGATGGCGCGCCGCCGGATGATGGCGAGCGTGCCGACGGCCGACGTCGTCGTCACGAACCCGACGCACTTCGCGGTCGCGCTCAAGTACACGGACGGCGAGATGCGCGCGCCGAAGGTCGTCGCGAAGGGCGTGAACCTCGTCGCCGCGCGGATTCGCGAGCTCGCCGCCGAACACCATGTGCCGCTGCTCGAAGCGCCGCCGCTCGCGCGCGCGCTCTATCACAACGTCGATCTCGAGCGCGAGATTCCCGGCACGCTGTACTCGGCCGTCGCCGAAGTGCTCGCGTGGGTTTATCAGCTGAAGCGCTTTCACGCCGAAGGCGGGCCCGCGCCCGAAACGCCCGTCGATCTCGACGTGCCCGCCGAGCTCGACAAGGGCGCGCAAGTCGCGCCGGAAGACGAGCAGGAAGAGGCGCACGACGTGCTTGGCCGTCACGCCGCCGGAGGCGCCGCATGAACATGCCGGCCGCCCTTCTCGGCAAGCGCTCGCAGCTCTTCGCGGGCTCGAACCTGCGAGCGCTCGCGGGCCCGATCCTCATCTGCATGATTCTCGGGATGATGATCCTGCCGCTGCCGCCGCTGCTGCTCGATCTGTTCTTCACGTTCAACATCGCGCTGTCGGTGATGGTGCTGCTCGTCAGCATGTACACGATGAAGCCGCTCGACTTCGCGGCGTTCCCGAGCGTGCTCCTGTTCTCGACGCTGCTGCGGCTGTCGCTGAACGTCGCGTCGACGCGCGTCGTGCTGCTCGAGGGCCACACGGGCCCGGACGCGGCCGGCCAGGTGATCGAGGCGTTCGGCCACTTCCTCGTCGGCGGCAATTTCGCGGTCGGCATCGTCGTGTTCGTGATCCTGATGATCATCAATTTCATGGTGATCACGAAGGGCGCGGGGCGGATCGCCGAAGTGTCCGCGCGCTTCACGCTCGACGCGATGCCCGGCAAGCAGATGGCGATCGACGCCGACCTGAACGCCGGCCTTATCAACGAAGAGCAGGCGAAGAAGCGCCGCCAGGCGGTCGCGCAGGAGGCGGAGTTCTACGGGTCGATGGACGGCGCGTCGAAGTTCGTGCGCGGCGACGCGATCGCGGGCCTCATCATCATGGCGATCAACGTGATCGGCGGCCTCATCGTCGGGATGGTGCAGCACGACATGACGTTCGCGGCGGCCGGCACTAACTACACGCTGCTCACGATCGGCGACGGCCTCGTCGCGCAGATCCCGTCGCTCGTGATCTCGACCGCGGCGGGCGTGATCGTGTCGCGCGTCGCGACCGACGAGGACATCGGCACGCAAATCACGACGCAGCTCTTCACGAACCCGCGCGTGCTGATGATCACGGGCTCGATCATCGTGCTGATGGGTCTCATCCCGAACATGCCGCACTTCGCGTTTCTGCTGCTCGGCGCAGGCGCGATCTGGCTGTCGCGGACGATGGCCAAGCGCGAGGCCGCGAAGAAGGCGGCGGGCATGGTCGCCGAGATCGCGCCGCCTGCTGCGCTGCCCGCCGATAGCCACGAAGCGACATGGGAAGACGTCACGCTCATCGATCCGCTCGGCCTCGAAGTCGGCTATCGGCTGATCCCGCTCGTCGACAAAAGCGCCGACGGCGAGCTGCTCAAGCGGATCAAGAGCATCCGCAAGAAGTTCGCGCAGGAAATCGGCTTCCTGCCGCCCGTCATTCATATCCGCGACAACCTCGAGCTGCGCCCGAACGCCTACCGGATCGCGCTGAAGGGCGTCGAGGTCGGCACGGGCGAGGCGTATCCGGGCCAGTGGCTCGCGATCAATCCGGGCCAGGTGACGGCCGCGCTGCCGGGCGCGCCGACGCAGGACCCCGCGTTCGGGCTGCCCGCCGTGTGGATCGACACGGCGCTGCGCGAGCAGGCGCAGGTGTACGGCTACACGGTCGTCGACGCGAGCACCGTCGTGGCGACGCACCTCAATCATCTCGTCGTCCAGCATGCGGCCGAACTGCTCGGCAGGCAGGAAGTGCAGGCGCTCATCGAGCGGACCGGCAAGGACGCGCCGTCGCTCGTCGAGGACCTCGTGCCGAAGACGATCTCGCTCACGACGCTGCAAAAGGTGCTGCAGAACCTGCTCGACGAAGGCGTGCCGATTCGCGACATGCGCACGATCGTCGAGGCCGTGTCCGAGCAGGCGGGCCGCATCACCGATCCGTACGAGCTCACGGCCGCCGTGCGCCTCGCGCTCGGCCGCGCGATCACCCAGCAGTGGTATCCGGGCGCGGGCGAGATGCAGGTGATGGGGCTCGACGCGAATCTCGAGCGCGTGCTGTCGCAGGCGCTCGCCACGAATGCGAATCCGGGCCTCGAGCCGGGCCTCGCGCACGCGCTGCTGATCGGCACGCAAGACGCGATGCTGCGCCAACAGAACATGGGGCTGCCGCCCGTGCTGCTCGTCCAGCACGCGCTGCGCGCGATGCTCGCGCGCTTCCTGCGGCGCAGCCTGCCGCAATTGAAAGTGCTGTCCTACGCCGAAGTGCCGGACACGCGCACGATCAAGGTCGTTAACGTCATCGGGGGTACCGCTTGAACATTCGCAAATTCATTGGCCCGACGAGCCGCGACGCCCTGCGCCTCGTGCGCGAGGCGATGGGCGCCGACGCGGCGGTACTGTCCAACCGGACGCTCGACGACGGCCGCGTCGAGATCGTCGCGCTGCCCGCCGCCGAGCTCGCCGAAATCTCGACGCGCCGCGCGGCGGCGGACGCCGCGCACGGCGCGGCCCAGCCGCAGGCGCAAGCGCCGCGTCAGCCCGCGTCTTCGTTGTCGACGTTCGCGTCGCCCGCCGCATCGGTGGTCGTGCCGACCACCGCGTCGGCCGCGCGCTCGGCCGCGAACCCCTACGCATCGGGCGGTCTTCCCGACGTGTTTTCGTCGGTGTTCGGCGCGAGCGTCGACGCTTCCGGCGACGACGCTCGGCCCGCCGTCGCGCCACCGCCGGCCGCCCAGCCGCCCGCCGCGCCGTCCGAGCCCGCGCCGTGGCTCGTCGAGCACGCGAAGCGGCTGACGAAGCAGCACGAAGAGCTCGTTGCGCGGCCGCGCGCCGCCGCGGCGGCTGCGCAGGCGCCGCGCGAGCGCGCCGCCGCGGACGAGCCGCCCGAATGGGCGCGCGACATCGTGCGCAACGTCTCGCGCCGGCTGCCGGCCGATGATGCGGCGGCGGCCAAGCCGGCGCCGCGCTTGCCGGAAGACACCGCGGCCGTCGTCGCGGACGCGGTGAAGGCGCGCATCGAGCGCATCGTCAACGACACGGTGATGCAGGAGCTCGGCTCGCTGCGCGAGCTGATGGAAGAGCAGTTCGCGGGCCTGATGTGGAACGAGCGCCAGCGCCGCAATCCGGTGCACGGCGCGCTGACGAAATACCTGTTCGCGGCGGGCTTTTCCGCGCAGCTCGTGCGGATGGTCGTCGACAACCTGCCGGAGGGCGCCGGCTACGACACGCTCGACGCGGCGGCCGAGTGGGCGCATTCGGTGCTCGCGGCGAACCTGCCCGTGCTCGACAGCGAAGACGCGCTGATGGAGCGCGGCGGCGTGTTCGCGCTGATGGGCCCGACGGGCGTCGGCAAGACGACGACGACCGCGAAGCTCGCCGCGCGCTGCGTGATGCGCTTCGGCGCGAGCAAGGTCGCGCTGCTCACGACGGACAGTTACCGGATCGGCGGCCACGAGCAGCTGCGCATCTTCGGCAAGATCCTCGGCGTGCCGGTGCACGCGGTGAAGGACGGCGGCGATCTGCAGCTCGCGCTTGCCGAGCTGCGCAACAAGCACATGGTGCTGATCGACACGATCGGCATGAGCCAGCGCGACCGCACGGTGTCCGACCAGATCGCGATGCTGCACGGCGCGGACACGCCGGTGCAGCGCCTGCTGCTGCTGAACGCGACGAGCCACGGCGACACGCTGAACGAAGTCGTGCAGGCGTACCGCAGCGCGGCGGGCCACCCCGATCTCGCGGGCTGCATCCTGACGAAGCTCGACGAGGCGAGCAACCTCGGCGGCGCGCTCGACACGGTGATCCGCTACAAGCTGCCGGTGCACTACGTGTCGACCGGCCAGAAGGTGCCCGAGAACCTGTACGTCGCGACGAAGAAATTCCTGCTGAAGAGCGCGTTCTGCGCGCCGCGCGAGGATTCCCCGTTCGTGCCGCACGACGACGATCTGCCGGCGATGCTGTCCGCGTTGAGCACGCGCGCCGGCAACGAACTGCACGAGGTCCGCTTTGGATAAGCGCATCACCGACCAGGCCGAAGGATTGCGGCGCCTGCTCGCCGGACGCGCGTCGCGCGTCGTCGCGGTGACGGGCGGACCCTCGGGCGTCGGCTGCACGTCGACGGTCGCGAACCTCGCCGCGGCGCTCACCGCGCTCGGCAAGGACGTGCTCGTCGTCGACGAGCGCGCGAACGTCCGCTCGATCTCGGCGACGCTGTGCGGCTCATGGCTGCGCGACGGCGAGCCGGTGCGTCACGAGCTCGGATTCTCGATATGCGGGGCGTCGCGGCTCGCGCGCGGCGGCTACAGCGACGCGCAGATCGAGGCGCTCGGCGACGGCGCGGCGGACATCGTGCTGATCGACGCGCAGCTCGACGCGAACGGCGCGCTCTCCGGGCTCGCGCGCGACGCGCACGACGTGCTCGTCGTCACGCGCGTGTCGGCGTCGGCGATCACCGAGGCGTACGCGTGCATGAAGCGGCTGCACTACGCACACGCGCTCGCGCAGTTCCGCGTGCTGACGAATCACGTGCAGAGCGCGGCCGACGCGAAGGCCGCGTACGAGAACCTCGCGGGCGTCGCGAGCCGCTATCTGCGGGTGTCGCTGTCGAACGCGGGGTGCGTCGCGGCCGATCCGCTGATCGAGCGCGCGCGCGGGCTCGCGCACACGGTGGTGGACGCGTTTGCGTCGGCGGCGGCGGCGCGCGATTACCGGCAGATCGCCGCCGATCTGCTGTATTGGCCGATGCGCCCCGGTTCTGGCGTCGGCCGGGTCCGGACGGGAAGTTCGGCGTTTGAACGAGGCGCGGCTCATGCCGCCTGAACGCCACGACGAAGAGAGGGCACGATGTACAACGCTCAAGGCAAGATTTCCCAGGACGAAGTGCTGACGCAATATGCGCCGCTCGTGCGTCGTCTCGGCCTGCAGCTCGTCGCGAAGATGCCGGCGAGCGTGGATCTCGACGACCTGATCCAGGCCGGCATGATCGGCCTGCTCGACGCGGCGAGCCGCTACAAGGAAGACCAGGGCGCGCAGTTCGAGACTTACGCGACGCAGCGGATTCGCGGCGCGATGCTCGACGAGCTGCGCAGCAACGACTGGCTGCCGCGCAGCCTGCGCAAGACGTCGCGCGAGGTCGAGCACGCGGTGCACCAGGTCGAGCAGCGGCTCGGCCGCGCGGCGAACGAGACGGAGATCGCCGAGCACCTGCAGATGCCGCTCGGCGAATTTCAGTCGATGCTGCAGGATCTGCACGGCAGCCAGCTCGTCTACTACGAGGATTTCGACCGCTCGGCCGACGACGAGCCGTTCCTCGACCGCTACCGCGCCGACCACGCCGATCCGCTGTCCGCGCTGCTCGACGAGCATCTGCGCAGCGCGCTCGTCGACGCGATCGAGCACCTGCCGGAGCGCGAGAAGCTGCTGATGTCGCTGTACTACGAGCGCGGGCTGAACCTGCGCGAGATCGGCGCGGTGCTCGAGGTGAGCGAATCGCGCGTGTGCCAGCTGCACAGCCAGGCGGTCGCGCGGCTGCGCGCGAAGCTGCGCGAGCTGGCGTGGGTCGGCACGGAGAGCTGAGCCGGCCGGGCAGCGACGGGCGCAGTGCACGGGAAGCGCGCGCGCGTCGGCGAGGCCGGCAAAATGCCGCGCGAGCGCTCCGCTTGCACGATAGGAAAATTTCGTCTCGATTTGCTACAATCCCACCTCGTTTCCGAGGAGCGTTGCGACGGGCCCCGCCCGCCAGGCTCGGAAAGGGTCAACCGAGCGGTGTGTCGGCGCAGCATCGTCGCGTAGCGGCGATCGTTCCCGCCGATGACGCCCGCTTACTTGAACGGCGCTCACGTCACAATTTTCTAGAACTTTTTTAGAAAGGAGGGCGTGATGAACGCCGCTGTCATCGATTCCAATTCCGCACAAGATTACGTCGTCGCCGATATCGCGCTTGCCGGCTGGGGCCGCAAGGAGCTGAACATCGCCGAGACCGAAATGCCCGGCCTCGTGCAGATCCGCGACGAATACAAGGCGCAGCAGCCGCTCGCGGGCGCGCGCATCGCCGGTTCGCTGCACATGACGATCCAGACGGGCGTGCTGATCGAGACGCTGAAGGCGCTCGGCGCGGACGTGCGCTGGGCGTCGTGCAACATCTTCTCGACGCAGGATCACGCGGCCGCCGCGATCGTCGAGGCCGGCACGCCCGTCTTCGCGTTCAAGGGCGAATCGCTCGACGAATACTGGGAGTTCTCGCACCGCATCTTCGAATGGCCGAACGGCGAGTTCGCGAACATGATCCTCGACGACGGCGGCGACGCCACGCTGCTGCTGATCCTCGGCTCGAAGGCCGAGAAGGATCGCTCGGTGATCGCCAAGCCGACCAACGAGGAAGAAGTCGCGCTCTTCAAGTCGATCGCGCGCCACCTCGAAATCGACGGCAGCTGGTACTCGAAGCGCCTCGCGCACATCAAGGGCGTGACCGAAGAAACCACGACGGGCGTGCACCGCCTGTACCAGATGGAAAAGGACGGCCGCCTGCCGTTCCCGGCGTTCAACGTGAACGATTCGGTGACGAAGTCGAAGTTCGACAACCTGTATGGCTGCCGCGAGTCGCTCGTCGACGGCATCAAGCGCGCGACCGACGTGATGATCGCGGGCAAGATCGCGCTCGTCGCGGGCTACGGCGACGTGGGCAAGGGCTGCGCGCAATCGCTGCGCGGCCTCGGCGCGACCGTGTGGGTCACCGAAATCGATCCGATCTGCGCGCTGCAGGCGGCGATGGAAGGCTACCGCGTCGTGACGATGGAATACGCGGCCGACAAGGCCGACATCTTCGTGACGGCGACCGGCAACTACCACGTGATCGGCCACGATCACATGAAGGCGATGCGCCACAACGCGATCGTCTGCAACATCGGCCACTTCGACTCGGAAATCGACGTCGCGTCGACCCGCCAGTACCAGTGGGAAAACATCAAGCCGCAGGTCGACCACATCATCTTCCCGGACGGCAAGCGCGTGATCCTGCTGGCCGAAGGCCGCCTCGTGAACCTCGGCTGCGCGACCGGCCACCCGTCGTTCGTGATGTCGAACTCGTTCACGAACCAGACGCTCGCGCAGATCGAACTGTTCACGCGCGGCGGCGAGTACGGCAACAAGGTGTACGTGCTGCCCAAGCACCTCGACGAGAAGGTCGCGCGCCTGCACCTCGCGCGCATCGGCGCGCAGCTCTCCGAGCTGTCCGACGATCAGGCGGCCTACATCGGCGTGCCGAAGGCGGGCCCGTTCAAGCCGGATCACTATCGTTACTGATATCTTGATCCGTACCCGGCGCGCGGGCGCCGGGCGGCCGCCCGCCTGACGTCCGCCGCGCGCGGCGCGCCGGCGGGAACAATCCGCCGCCCGGCGCGCCGCACGTTCTCATCTTCCGGGGCGGCCGCGCACGGCCGGATCGTCAACGCAGAAGGAGCAACACATGACCGTCATCCTGACCTGGATCATCAACGCGCTCGCGCTCTTGATCATCACGTACCTCGTACCGTCGATCCACATCAAGAGCTTCGGCACGGCGCTCATCGTCGCGGTCGTGCTGGGCCTCATCAACGCGGTGCTCCGGCCGATCCTGATCCTGCTCACGCTGCCCGTGACGATCGTCACGCTCGGCCTGTTCATCCTCGTCGTGAACGCACTGTGCTTCTGGTTCGCGGCGTCGCTGCTGAAGGGCTTCGAAGTGTCGGGATTCTGGTCTGCGTTCTTCGGTTCGATCCTGTACAGCATCGTGTCGTGGCTGCTGTCCGCCCTGATCTTCGGTCAGCGCAACATCGGCTGACGGGGTGACACCTGAATCATGAACCCGATCGAACTTTCCTTTGAATTCTTTCCGCCGAAGACGGCGGAAGGCGTCGACAAGCTGCGCGCGACGCGCGCGCAACTCGCGCCGCTGAAGCCGAAATTCGTGTCCGTCACGTTCGGCGCGGGCGGCTCGACGCAGCAAGGCACGCTCGACACCGTGCTCGACATGCAGAAGGCGGGGCTCGAAGCCGCGCCGCACCTGTCGTGCATCGGCTCGTCGAAGGACAGCCTGCGCGCGATTCTCGATCAGTACCGCTCGCACGGCATTCGCCACATCGTCGCGCTGCGCGGCGATCTGCCGTCCGGCATGGGCGAGGTGGGCGAGCTGCGCTATGCGTCGGAACTCGTCAGCTTCATCCGCGCCGAGCACGGCGACTGGTTCCACATCGAAGTCGCCGCGTATCCGGAATACCACCCGCAAGCCCGTTCGCCGAAGGCCGATCTCGAGAATTTCGCGCGCAAGGTGAAGGCGGGCGCGAACGCCGCGATCACGCAGTACTTCTACAATGCCGACGCGTATTTCCGTTTCGTCGAAGACGCGGCGAAGCTCGGCGTCGACGTGCCGATCGTGCCCGGCATCATGCCGATCACGAACTTCTCGCAGCTGATGCGCTTTTCCGAGATGTGCGGCGCGGAAGTGCCGCGCTGGATCGCGCGCCGGCTCGAGAGCTTCGGCGACGACAAGGATTCGATTCGCGCGTTCGGCGCGGACGTCGTCACGGGGCTTTGCCGGCGGCTCATCGACGCGGGCGTGCCCGGCCTGCACTTCTACACGCTGAACGGCGCGGCGGCGACGAAGATCGTCTGCGAGCGGCTGGGGCTCTGAGCCGGCCGGCGCGCGAGCCGCGCATCGGCCAGTACGACGAGGCGAAACCTTCGGGTTTCGCCTCTTTTTTTGCGCGAAACCGCGTGAGCGGCCAGGCGGAAGCGGCTGGCGCGGCGCACGGCATGTGGCGCGCAGCCGCCGTTGCGCCGGCCGCGCGGCTCACCCGTGCGCGCGCACGAGCGGCGGCCGCTTGTCGAACCACGGGCGCGCGAGCTCGAGCTGGCGCGCGAGCGTGAAGAGGCGCGCGTCGTCGCCGTGCCGCGCGACGAACTGAACGCCGACCGGCAACCCGCGCGGCGTCCAGTGCAGCGGCACCGACATCGCCGGCTGGCCGGTCAGGTTGAAAAGCTCCGTGCAGCCCGCCCACGAGAACGCCTTCTCCGACACCTCCGCGAGCATGCGCTTGAGCAGCGGTTTCATCGGCAGTACGCCGAGCAGCTCCATCTGCCGCGTCTCGAACGGCGTCGGCTGCATTTCGCCGATCTTGATCGGCGGCGCGGCGAGCGTCGCGCACAGGATCACGTCGTAGCGCGACACGAGGCCCGCGACGCGCGCGGTGATCTGCCGCTGCAGCTCGAGCGCGTGCGGCAGCCGCTCGCGCGCGAGCCGACGGCCGACCTGCGCTATCGCCCACGTCGCCGGCTCGAATTCGGCGCGCTCGGGCTTGCGTCCCGTGATGTTCTGCGCGCCGAGCACGAGCTCGGCGGCAATCGCGGCCCAGATCGTCAGGAATACTTCGCTGATCTGCGCGAAGTCGAGATTCAGCGAGGTCGGCTCGACGTTGTGCCCGAGCGACGCGGCGAGCGATGCGGCGCCGTCGAGCGCGTCGCGCACGTCGGCGGACAGCGCCGGCGCGAGCATCGGGTCCGTCACATAGCCGATCTTCAGCGAAGGCGGCGGCGCGTCGAGCGCGCCGAGATACGTGCCGGGCGCGCCGGCGCCGTCGAAGCGGCCGGGCGCGGCGCGCCCGGTGGTGATGTCGAGGAGGAGCGCGCTGTCGCGCACGCTGCGCGAGACCGCGTGCTCGACGACGATCTCGCCCGGCACCGGCCACGGCGAGAGCGCCGGATCGCGCGACGGCTTGAAGCCGAACAGGCCGCAGCACGACGCGGGAATCCGGATCGAGCCGCCGCCGTCGGACGCGTGCGCGAGCGGCACGATGCCTGCTGCGACGGCCGCCGCCGCGCCGCCGCTCGAGCCGCCCGGCGTGTGATCGAGGTTCCACGGGTTGCGGCATACGCCGAACAGCGCGGACTCGGTGTACGGCATCTGCCCGAGCTCGGACGTGTTGGTCTTGCCGAAGATGTTGAGCCCGGCCGCTTTCGTCCGCGCGATGAGCGGCGAATCGTCGGCCGGCACGTAATGGCGATAGTGGCGGCTGCCGAGCGACAGCGGCAGCCCGCCCACCGCGGAGCCGAGATCCTTGACGAGATACGGCACGCCGGCGAGCGGCCCGTCGAGCGCGCCGCTCGCGGCACGCTCGCGCGCGGCCGCGTAGTCGTTCAGCACGATCGCGTTGAGCGCCGGATTGAGCGCTTGCGCGCGGCCGATCGCGGCATCGAGCAGCTCGCGGGCGCTGACCTCGCGCTGCGCGACGAGCCGCGCGAGCCCGATTGCGTCGTGAGACAGGTAGTCGGACTGCACAGTCATCCCCCGTGGTGACGAGCGGCGAACGATTCGGAATTCGAAAGCGGTGGCACGGCGGCGCGCGCCCGCGCGGAAGGCGCGGGCGCGGCGATTGCATGCAGCTTACAGGTGTTCGGCGAGGAAAGTCAGCGTGCGCCCGTGCGCGAGCGCCGCCGCGCGCTGATCGTACGACGCGCGGTCCGAACAGTTGAAGCCGTGCTGCGCGTCCGGATACAGGTGGAATTCCGCGTTCGGGCGGCCGGCGAACGCGGCCTTCACCTTGTCGACCGCGTCGGGCGGAATCGACTGGTCGTGGCCCGCGTAATGAAAGAGGATCGGCTGCGCGACCTTCGCCGCGACGTCGACGTGATTCTGGATGCCGCCGCCGTAATACGCGACCGCGGCGTCGACCTGCTGCTGCGCCGCGGCGAGATACGCGAGGCGGCCGCCGAAACAGTAGCCGATCGCGGCGAGTTTGCCCGCGACCTCGGGCCGCGCGCGCAGCGCGGCCGCGGCCGCGCCGATGTCGGCGACCGCCTGCGCGACGTCGGTCTTCTGCAGCAGCTCGATGCCCTTGTCGCGGTCCGCGCCCTCGTAGCCGAGCTCGACGCGCGGTTGCGTGCGCCAGAACACGTCGGGCGCGAGCGCGACGTAGCCGTCGGCCGCGTACTGATCGGCGACCGAGCGGATATGGCCGTTGACGCCGAAGATCTCCTGAATGATGACGACGGCCGGGCCCTTGCCGCGCTTGGGCAGCGCGAGGTAGCCGCCGAACGTGTCGTTGCCTGCGGGGATGTCGATCCATTGCGAAGCCATGCTGATCTCCTGGCAAAGCAAGACCCGTGAAGGTCCTGACGGTGAATGTGGAAGCGGCGCCCAGTGTGCCACCAAACCCGCGTCGCTGCAGTGCCGCGAAACGTCCGGGCGATGCGCGCGGCCGGCGCGTCCGTCGCGTCGATCGGGCCCGCGGAGCCTTCTCGCCGCGCGATCGGATCGATCTGGATTATTCATTTTTCAGGGGCCGTGCGCGCGGGTACAGTCGGTGCGTCGATCGTTCGATTCCGCCGGTCTTTCGCATGACCGCATCCCTGCATCCATTCGAGGATTCGCCATGATTTCCCGCATCGCCCCGACTCCGTTCGCCGCCCGTTTCGACTTGCGCCTGCCGCTCGTGCAGGCGCCGATGGTCGGCGCGACGACGCCCGCGCTCGTCGCGGCCGCGTGCAACGCCGGCGCGCTCGGCAGCCTGGGCGGCGCGTCGTTCGCGCCCGACAGGCTCGCCGCCGAGATCGCCGCGGTGCGCGCGGCGACGAGCCGCCCGTTCGCCGTGAACCTGTTCGCGTTGCCCGACGCGCATCCCGACGACGCGGCCGTGCGTCGTGCGCTCGATGCGATCGATCCGCTGCGCGCGCGCTTCGGGCTGCCGCCCGGCGCACCGCCCGCGCGCTACGCGCCTGATTTCCGGGCGCAGCTCGATGTGCTCGTCGACGCGCGCGTGCCGGTCGCGAGCTTCACGTTCGGCGTGCTCGACAAGGAAGACGTCGCGCGGTTGCAGGCCGCGGGCACGTACGTGATCGGCACCGCGACGCATGTCGCCGAAGGCCTCGCGTGGCAGGCGGCGGGCGCCGACGCGATCAGCGCGCAGGGGGCGGAGGCGGGCGGGCATCGCGGCACGTTCATCGGCCCGGCCGAAGACGCGCTCGTCGGCACGATGGCGCTCGTGCCGCAGCTCGTCGACGCGACAGGCCTGCCGGTGCTCGCGGCGGGCGGCATCATGGACGGGCGCGGGATCGCCGCGGCGCTCGCGCTCGGCGCGCAGGCCGCGCAGCTCGGCACCGCGTTTCTCACCTGCGCGGAAAGCGCGATCCCGGCGTGCTGGAAGGCGCGCCTCATCGCGAGCGACGACACGTCGACGTCCGTCACGCGCGCGATCACGGGCCGCCATGCGCGCGGCATCCGCAACGCACTGATGGCGCGGCTGACCGAGCGACTCGATTCGGTCGCGCCGTATCCGGTGCAGAACGCGCTGACGCAGGAACTGCGGCAAGCCGCCGCGCGCGCGGGCGATGCCGATTATCTGTCGCTGTGGTCCGGCCAGGGCGCGCCGCTCGGCAAGCATCGCGATGCGGCGCAAACGGTCGCGCAGTTGATCGACGCGCTCGATTCCGAATGGCGAGCGACGCTTTCTCGCCACAGTATTTCGGTTGCCTGACGAATTGGCCGGCGCGACAAAACGCACGCCGGCCGCATTGTCGATACGCTCTGTTCACCGAATTATTTCAATTGGAAGACATTGATTGAAAACATGATTGAAATCGCTTTCCCAATCATTAATCGAGTCTTTCATTTCTTCATCTGAATTGGCGGAAACCCTTATGTTTCGGGGGTTTGCGGCTGGTCAGGCCAGGTTTGCCGCAACTGCGACATCGGTAGTCATCCCAGTTCTCTAAAAACATCCCACTAATTAATTTGATCACCTACACTTGCGCGCAAGCACGTGAAGGCCGCCCCGCATGCGGTGCATCGCGCGCTTGATTGGTGCAGGTGAATAAACCAATGCAGCCGGCGAATCGTCCAGTGATTTTTTGTCGAACACGAGGATCGGTGCGGGGCGTCGGTGAAGGTGTTTTTTCGGATTGAAACTGGAGACTTCCATGAATATCAAGATGCAAAAGCTGCTGCCGATCAGCGCGGCGGCTATGCTGATGGCTGCAGCCGCCACGAACGCTGCCGCCGACCAGGTCATCAAGATCGGCCATGTTGCACCGCTGACGGGCGGGATCGCCCACCTCGGTAAGGACAACGAAAATGGCGCGCGCCTCGCGGTTGAAGAGATCAATGCGAAGGGTCTCACGATCGGCGGCCAGAAGATCACGCTCCAGCTCGACGCACAGGACGACGCGGCCGACCCGCGCCAGGCGACGCAAGTCGCGCAGAAGCTCGTCGACGACAAGGTCGCCGCAGTCGTCGGCCACCTGAATTCGGGCACGTCGATCCCGGCGTCGAAGATCTACAGCGACGCGGGCATCGTGCAGATCTCGCCGTCGGCGACGAATCCGGCTTACACGCAGCAAGGCTTCAAGACGACGTACCGCGTCGTCGCGACCGACGCGCAGCAAGGCCCGGCGCTCGCGAACTATGCGCACTCGAAGGGCATCAAGAGCGTCGCGGTGGTCGACGATTCGACGGCGTACGGCCAGGGTCTCGCGAACGAATTCGAGAAGAAGGCGAAGGCGCTCGGCCTGAAGGTGCTGTCGCACGACGCGACGAACGACAAGGCGGTCGATTTCCGCGCGATCCTGACGAAGATCAAGGGTGAGAATCCGGACGCCGTGATGTACGGCGGCATGGACGCGACGGGCGGCCCGTTCGCGAAGCAGGCGAAGCAGCTCGGCCTGCGCTCGAAGATCCTCGCGGGCGACGGCGTCTGCACGGAAAAGCTGTCCGACCTGGCGGGCGATGCGACCGACAACGTCGTGTGCTCGGAAGCGGGTGCGTCGCTCGAGAAGATGCCGGGCGGTGGGGCGTTCAAGGCGAAGTACGAGAAGCGCTTCGGCCAGCCGATCCAGATCTATGCGCCGTTCACGTATGACGCGGTGTACATCATCGTCGACGCGATGAAGCGCGCGAACTCGACCGATCCGGCGAAGATTCTCGCCGTGATGCCGAAGACGAACTACACGGGCGTGATCGGCACGACGACCTTCGATTCGAAGGGCGACCTGCAGCACGGCGTGATTTCGCTGTACGACTACAAGAACGGCAAGAAGACGTTCCTGGACGAAGTCAAGATGTAATCGTTGGCGCGGCCGACGGAGGGGGCGAGGCGCGCATGCCGGAAGGCGTGCGCGCCTTGTTTTTTTCGACGCGAAGAAGGCGGGCGAGCGGCTCGGGCCGCCGAACGCCGGGCGCGGGCAGGCCTGCGCCGGATCAGACCTTCAACCGGGCCAGCACCTTCGGCGCGACGATCGCGACGAGCGCCGCGCACAGCGCGACGATCGACAGCCCGGCCGAAAGGTTGGCCGCCTGTGCGACCGCGCCGATCACGACCGGGCCGAACAGCAGTCCGAAGTAGGCGAGCCCGGCGACGTGCGCGAGCCCTTCGGCCGCGTGCATGCCTTCGACTCGCATGGCGGCGGCGAACAGCACGGGCATCATGTTGGCAAGGCCGAGGCCCATCAGCGTGAAACCCGCCAGCGCGACGACGGGATACGGCAGCGCGAGCGCGCCGATCATGCCGACGCACGCGAGCGTTGCGCTCGCGCAGACGAGCTGCGGCGCGCCGAAGCGCGCGCGGACCGCGTCGCCCGCGAAGCGCGCGGCGGCCATGCCGCCTGAAAACGCCGCATAGGCGGCGCTCGAGAATGCCGGCGTCGCGCGGACGACGTCGCGCATGTAAACAGTCGCCCAGTCGTACATCGCGCCTTCGGCGATCAGCGCGACGAGCGCGATCGCGCCGAGCGCCCACAGCGCGGACGAGCGCCAGCGGTTCGCGCGCGGGCCGCCGTGCGCGGCGGCGTGCGGCACGTGCGGCAGCACGGCCGGGCAGGCGACGACGAGCACGAGCGCGCTCGCGAGCGCGGCGAGCGCGAGGTGCGTGGCGCTCGCCATGCCGCCCGACAGCAGCGCGCCGCCCGCTGCGGCGCCCACCATCCCGCCGACGCTGAACATGCCGTGCAGCATCGACATGATCGGCCGCTCGAACGCGGATTCGACGGCGCTCGCCTCGGCGTTCATCGCGATGTCGAGCGTCGCCATCGAGAAGCCGAACAGCGCGAGCACCGCGAGCAGCAGCGGATAAGTCGGCACGACGAGGATCAAGGCGCTGCACGCGGACATCGCGAGGCCGCCCGTCAGGCACGCGGTGCGCGATCCGACGCGCGCGATCCAGCGCGCATTGGTCGTCATCGCGACGATCGATCCGATCGCGACCGCGAGGAGTGCGAACGACAGCCTCGCGGGCGACAGCGCGAACGCGTCGCGCACCGTCGGCACGTGCACGCCCCACGACGCATACATCATGCCGGCGACGAAGAAGAGCGCCATCGTCGCCGCCCGCGCGCGCTGGCGGGCGGATGACGGAAGCAGGCGATGAAAGGAGGCGGGCGAAGCGAGATGGGGCGACTGGTCGGACACGAAAAGCTTGGCGGACGGGGAAAATCGGGCGAGCGCGGCGCGCGAAGCTTACGCGGCGCTTAACGAAAACGGCGGCGAATCCAAAAGCAGCGGCGATTCTAGCGGAGTGCAGAGCATCCTGCTTGCGCCTGCCGGGTTGCGCGCGACGCGCCGGCGAGCGCATGCTTGGCGTGCGCTCGCCGGCTTGGCGGCGCGCGCCGTTCGGGCCCGCGGCGATCGCCGCCGCCCGCGGCGTTTCCGGCCCGCACGGCGGCGACGCCGGTCCGAACGCGCCATTCTTGCAAGCAGGGACCACGCACGTGAACATTTCCGCCGACTTACCGCTTCATCTGCTTCACCGCAACGCGCTCGGTACGCTCGCGACGCATTCGCGCGCGCCCGAAGGCTATCCGTATCCGACCGTGGTGCCGTACGCGGTCGACGCGCGGCACCGGCCGGTCGTGCTCGTGAGCGGGCTCGCCGAGCACACGCGCAATCTCGTGGCCGATCCGCGCGCCGGATTTCTCGTCGTCGACGGCCTGGGCGACGCGGCGGGCGCATCGGACGGCGTGCTCGAGGCGGAGCGCGCGACGCTCGTCGGCCGTTTCGAGCCGGTCGACGCCGATCCGCATGTCGCCGCGCGCTATCTGCGCTATCACCCGGACGGCGAGCGCTATCTCGCGCTCGGCGACTTCACGTTCTGGGCGCTCGCATGCGATCGGCTGCGCTATATAGGCGGAT
This sequence comes from Burkholderia sp. ABCPW 111, assembly GCF_000773065.1. NCBI lineage: Bacteria > Pseudomonadati > Pseudomonadota > Betaproteobacteria > Burkholderiales > Burkholderiaceae > Burkholderia > Burkholderia sp. ABCPW 111. The sequence goes on from NZ_JPWT01000057.1 coordinate 25,385, forward strand.
TCGGGCGGATGGGCTGGCTCGACGCGACCGAGCTGGACGGGCTCGCGCCCGTCGGTTATGACGAAGAGCGCGCGCTATGGGACGAATACGATGCGTCGCGAGAGCGGCGCGCGGGCCTCGAATTGCTCGGCATCGACCGCTACGGCGCGGACTGGCGTTTGAACGGCTCGAGGCGGCGCACGCCGTTCGACGCGCCGAAAATGGACGCCGAAGCGCTGTCGGCGGCGCTGCGAGAGGCTGCCGCCGTTTCGCTCGAGTAAAGCGGCGGCTCCGATTATGAGCGATTCCGCACATTGTGAGCGTATTAAACGAGATAAGGCGGCGGCCGCGCTTTCAATCTGCGGAACCTTTCGTTTCATGAAAACTTCTAATTCGATCGCCCAGGGCAATTGCGCAATTTGCGAGCTTAAAATATGTACTGAATTCAGCCAATCCAGTTGTAAGACTGGCGATAATTGCAAATGAAGCGGATGCTGGTCAATTTGAACAATCAAATCACAAAATACAACATTAATTTTCGGCGATGCGGTATTCACCGAATTCTTTTTTGTGCTAACCTTCGATCCAATTATCCGAGGCATCGTTAGTTTAGATGGCAAGCCGACCGAAGATCGGTGCCATTTGGTCAGATAAAAGGGAATTTATGTCTTCTTACAAGGACCTTCTCGCTCAGCGAGAGAAGCTGGAGAAGCAGATCGAAGAGGCCAAGTCGCGCGAATACGCGGAGGTATTGAGCGACGTCAAGCAAAAGATCGCCGATTACGGTTTCTCGCTCGTAGAACTCGGTCTCGGTCGCGGCAAAGCTGGAAAGGCGGGGCGGCCCCGCGCCGGTGTCGCGGCGAAATACCGCGATCCGGAATCCGGCGCGACCTGGTCGGGCCGTGGGAAGCCTCCTCGCTGGATTGCCGGCAAGAATCGCGAGCAATTCGCCATCTGAGCGCAACCTGCCTGCCAAACACAAAAGGCCACGCCCCCTCGAGGGGAGCGCGGCCTTTTGTGTTTTTGGTATCGGCCGCCGTGGCCGGCATTTGTCATAGAAATGTCATGTTTAGCGGTAAATGAAAATGCGTTGCGTTTTCATAAGCGGTTGATTTTGCTTGATTTTTTTGCCTTCGTGCCGAGCGCTTTCAAGTTCCGCTTGATAGAATTGCGGTGTCTTTCGCCGCATTCGATATTACATGTCTACTTTTTCAAACGACGACCTGGCCTCGGAAAAGCAGGCCGTCGCTCGCAAGAGCACGTTCGTCAGCATCGTGCTCAATGTGATTCTGGCGACACTGCAAGTGGCCGTCGGCGTAATTGCGCATTCCCAGGCTTTGATTGCGGACGGCGTCCACTCTTTGTCGGATTTGGTTTCCGATTTTGTGGTACTGCTCGCGAACCGGCATAGCGGCGCAAAACCGGACGCCGATCACAATTACGGCCATAGCCGTTATGAAACGGTTGCTTCATTCTTTCTCGGCGCGATCCTGATTGCGGTCGGCGTCGGGATGCTGTGGCGCGCGGGCGACCGGCTCGTGCATCTCGAGGATATCCCGCCCGTCCATGCGAGTGCGCTCGCGGTCGCGGTCGTCGTGCTGCTGTCGAAGGAGGGGCTGTTCCGCTACATGCTGCGCGAGGCGCAGCGCGTGCGCTCCGCGATGCTCGTCGCGAACGCGTGGCACGCGCGCTCGGACGCCGCGTCGTCGCTCGTCGTCGCGATCGGCATCGTCGGCAGCCTCGCTGGCGTGCGCCTTCTCGACCCGATCGCGGCGGCGATCGTCGGCTTCATGGTCGCGCGGATGGGTTGGACGTTCGGCTGGGATGCGCTGCAGGATCTGTCGGACCGCGCGCTCGACGAGAACGCGTCGGCCGAGATCCGCGCGCTCATCGTGTCGACGCCCGGCGTGCGCGACGTGCACGATCTGCGCACCCGCAAGATGGGCGATTCGGCGCTCGTCGACGCTCACATCCTCGTCGATCCGATGATGTCGGTCTCGGAGGGGCACTACATCGCGGAGGCGGCGCGCGCATGCGTGCTGACCGACCGGCGCGTGCTCGACGCGCTGATCCACGTCGATCCGGAGCACGACGTCGCGCGCCGCGCGGTGCTCGATTTGCCGCCGCGCGAACAGATCGAGGGGCAGATCGAGACGGCGCTCGACAAGGCGGGGCTGCGGGCAGGCGCGATCAACCTGCACTACCTCAGCACGGGCCTCGAAATCGACATCACGCTCGCGCCGGATGCAAGCTTGGAACGCGCGGGCGACGGCGATCCGGTTGCTCGTTTGGACATCGAAGCATTGAAGCGCCGGTTCGGCGCGCGGCGCCTCGGCATTTCGCGCGCGCTCGCGTCGAGCGACGCGGCGGCCGCCGGCCGGCCGCACTGAGCCGGCCGGGGCGGCAAGCAGGCAAAAAGGGCTCACCGGGGCGCGCCGACACGTCGGCGCGCGCTGCTCGGCGCAAACGCAAACGGCCAACACAAACATCAAACGGCAAGCGCATGAGCGTCGCACGAGAACGCACGCGCGACGGCGCGTCCCAACGCGTCAGAGCGGCAGTTGCGTATCGAACTTGATCTCGCGCAGCACGACGCTCGTGCGCACTTGCGACACGGCGGGAATCTTGAAGATCCGCTCGTGCAGGAAGACGTCGTAAGCCTTGATGTCGGGGGCGACGATCTTGAGGATGTAATCGGCTTCGCCTGTCGTGCTGTAGCACTCGGTCACTTCGGGGCAGGTCGCGATTTCCCGCTCGAACTGTTCGACGCCGCCTTCGTTGTGGCGGGTCAGGTGGACGTGCGCGAGCGCGCAGATATGGAGCCCGAGCTTCTCGCGATCGAGGAGGGCCGTGTACCGCTGGATCACGCCGGACTGCTCCATGTCCTTGATGCGGCGCCAGCACGGCGTGCTGGAGAGGCCGACCTGATCGGAGATCTCCTGCACGGAGCGGCGCGCGTCGAGCTGCAACAGGCGAAGGATTTTTTGCGAAAAGGTATCGAGGGTCACCTGCGCCTCCAAAGCGGCTACAACATTTGGCAATGGTAGAGGCGGGTGAAAGGAAAGGCAATCCGAAGGGCTTGAAACGAGCGAGATTCGCTAATTTCTCGGGCCGTCGGCGGCATTTTGTGCTGATTCGTCAGCTTCTTCGGTGGGCGGCGCCGACGCCTTCGCCGCCTGCATCGCGCGCAGGTCGGCGAGCATGTTGCAAAAGAGCGCGCCTTGCTCGATCGCGTCGTCGAGCGCGACGTGCGTGTGCGGATGATCGTCGAACCAATGCTTCGGGAAGCGCGGCTTGATCGCCTTGCGGTACGGCAGGCCCGTCATCGCGAACGCGAGCGTCTTGATGTCGAGCGCCGACCACGAGAACGGGCAGCGGCCGGCGAAGCGCATCATGTACCAGAACATGAACGTGAAATCGAAGCCCGCGGGCATCGCGACGAACACCGGCTTGCCGGGCAGAGCCTCGACCCATTCGACGTACGCGACGAGCGCCGTCTCGGGCGCCTGCAGGTCGCGCCGGCACGCGGCCCATGCTTCGGGCTGCGTCTTCCACCACGCATCCTGCACCGGATGCGGCGCCGCGCCCGGCAGCAACTCGAGATTCGCGGAGAACGTCGCGATCAGCTGCTTGTCCTCGGTGAACGCGGCGGACGCGAAGCTCAGCATCGAATGCGGGCCCGGGATCGGGCCGTCCGCCTCGACGTCGGTGCTGACGTAGATCTCGCGGCTCGGAACCGTCGGCGCGGCGCTCATCCCGCCACCCCGTCTGCAACGAACGGATTCGTGCGGCGCTCGTCGCCGAACGTCGACGCCGGGCCGTGGCCGGGCACGAACGTCACGTCGTCGCCGAGCGGCCAGAGCTTTTCGCGGATCGAGCGGATCAGGTCGGCGTGATTGCCGCGCGGGAAATCGGTGCGGCCGATCGAGCCGGCGAACAGCACGTCGCCGACGATCGCAAGCCGATGCGCGCGGCTGAAGAACACGACATGGCCGGGCGTGTGGCCCGGGCAGTGATAGACCTCGAGCGTTTCGTCGCCGAACGTGACGGTGTCGCCGTCGTCGAGCCAGCGGTCGGGCTCGAACGCCTCGGCGGCCGGAAAGCCGAAGCGCTCGCTTTGCATCGGCAGCTTCTCGATCCAGAAGCGCTCCTCCTCCTGCGGCCCCTCGATCGGCACGCCGTAATGCGCGGCGAGCCGCTTCGCGCCCGCGCAATGGTCGACGTGGCCGTGCGTGAGCAGCACCTTCTCGATCTGCGCGTTCTGCCGAGCGGCTTCCTGCTCGATCAGTTCGAGATCGCCGCCGGGATCGACGACGGCGGCGCGTCCCGTTTTCTCGCAGACGAGCAGCGAGCAGTTCTGCTGGAACGGCGTGACCGGAATGAGCGTGACTTTCATGGGGCGAGCGGCGGCTAAAAGCCCAGATTGTACTGGCCGGGCGGATTGCTCGCCGCGCGCGGCACCTTTATGCCGATTGTTTCGATCATAGAGAGAATCAATCGCTCACCCCCCCTGTTTTTGAGGCGGCTGTTTTCGTTTATGTATAATGCGGTCCAGTGTGCGTGGAAGACCACGCCGTCAGTGGGTGTTCGGAACCCGTTTTTGGTTTCCGTGACGCCGTCAATGCAAATGCCCGCCGGGGGTCCGGTGGTGCATCTAGTACCGATTCGTCGGTGCTCACGTCTTGTCCGGCCGGGCGCAACGCGTCCGCTGCGGCCCAGCTGCCGCGACGCCGGATGAGGCCTATGCCGCCGTTCCTGCGAGTTTGAGTCTACGACGCGCACGAACGTGGAAGCCATGTTCGATTGGCGGCATGTGGGGTCTGGTCAGGCTGCCGGGGACAGGTTGCGCCAGACGTGAAAGCTAATCAGGACCGGTTGCGGCAGAACGTGAGCCGCGCCAAATGCTGAGCCGCCCGCGCGCGAGCGCGATCGGGGCATGCATGTCCGTCCGGGTCGCATTCGTAGCAGCGCGGCCCGTACAAGCAGGCGACACGTCGATGAGATTTCGATTACCGAGGCAGCTCGGGACTCTAGTTGTATTTTTCGCGCTGACAGGCTGCGCGGTGCCGCCGAACGCACCGTCCGCCGAACAGGCGAAAAGCGCCGCGTCGAAGGACGCACTGCGCACGGCCGCAGCGGGCGCGGCCAACAATAAGGATACGGCGGGCGCACCGCTGAACTTCGACACGGCGCTCGCCTCGATGCCCGCCGCCGGCTCGCAAGATGCGTCGCGCCAATCGCTCGCCGACGCGAAGCCGATCGACGCCGCCGACGTCTCGGATTTCCGCCAGACCGGCCGGGCATCGTGGTACGGCAAGGGCTTTCATGGCCGCCGCACCGCGAACGGCGAACGCTTCAACATGAACGAACTCACGGCCGCGCATCGGACGCTGCCGCTCGCGTCGTACGTGCGCGTGACGAACCAGACGAACGGCAAGTCGGTCGTCGTGAAGATCAACGATCGCGGCCCGTTCTCGCGCGGCCGGATTCTCGATCTGTCGTACGCGGCGGCGAAGGTGATCGGCCTCGTCCATGCGGGCACCGCGCGCGTGAAGATCCAGGGCCTGTCGCCGGAACAAGCGCGCGTCGCTCGCGACGAGATGCTCGCGTCGAACGCGGCGAAGTAACCGCGACGAACGCACCGCATCGGCCGGACGGCCGACTATCGAACGCACGTGAAAAGGGCCGCTTCGCGCGGCCCTTTTGCTTTTGCAGCGAATCCTTACTCTTCTTCGTTCTTCAGCGCGAGCGCACGCGCGTACAACGTGTTGCGCGACGCGCCCGTCAATGCCGCGGCGAGCTTCGCCGCGCTCTTCACCGGCACTTCGTCGAGCAGCAATCTGAGCAGCGCATCGTGCGCGGTTTCGTCGGCGGCGCGATCGTCCCGCGGCGCGCCTTCGACGACGAGCACGAATTCGCCGCGCTGTCGGTTTGCGTCGGCGCGCAGCCACGTCGGCCCTTCGGCCAGCGTGCCCTCGAACAACTCCTCGTGTAGCTTGGTGAGCTCGCGCGCGATCAACAGGCGCCGCTCGCCGCCCAGCGCCGCCGCGAGCGCTTCGACAGTCTCGACGATCCGGTGCGGCGCCTCGTAGAACACGAGCGCATACGGATGAGCCTTCAGCGCCTGGAGTGCCGCTTCGCGCTGCTTCGGCTTCGGCGGCAGGAAACCCGCGAACGTGAACGCGCCCGCCCAGTCGCCCGCGACGCTCACGGCCGAGGTGGCCGCGCTCGCGCCCGGCAGCGGGATCACGCCGAGGCCCGCGGCGCGCACCGCGTCGACGAGCTTCGCGCCCGGATCGGAGATGCCAGGCGTGCCGGCGTCCGACACGTAAGCGATCCGCTCGCCCGCGCGCAGATGGTCGACCAGCTTCGCCGCGGCCGCGCGCTCGTTGTGCTCGTGCACCGCGACGAGCGGCTTCGAGATCCCGTAGCGGGCGAGCAACTGGCCCGTGTTGCGGGTGTCCTCGGCGGCGATGCGATCGGCGAGCGCCAGCACGTGCAGCGCGCGCAGCGTGATGTCGGCGGCGTTGCCGATCGGCGTCGCGACGACGTAGAGGGCGCCCGTCGGATATTGCTGCGCCCGCGCGAGATCGAGGAGGGAAGTCATGACACGAAAGGCGCCCGCACGCGGCGCAAACGAAGGAAGCCCCGCATTGTGCCATGCGCGCGCGGCGGGGCAGCAGACGCGCGGCGCCGAAGCCGTGCAGCGCGACAACTTTTCCGCGGCGGCCGGGTCCAAGCGCGTCGTCGGCGCCGCGTTCGAGACGCGTGCGCTGCGCTTCCTCGAGCGCGCGGGGCTCGCGCTCGTCGCGCGCAACGTGACCGTGCGCGGCGGCGAGATCGACCTCGTGATGCGCGAGCGCGACGGCACGCTCGTGTTCGTCGAAGTGCGCGCGCGCACGAGCGCACGCTACGGCGGCGCCGCGGAGAGCGTCGGCGCGCGCAAGCGAATGCGGCTCCTGCACGCGGCGCACGTGTTCTGGGCGCGCACGGGTGGCGCGAGCGCGTGCCGCTTCGATGTCGTTGCATTCGAACGCGGCCGGCTCGTGTGGCTGCGCGACGCATTTCGCGTCGACGACGCGGGCTAGCTTGTGTCGAGATGTAAAGAGATGCGGCGACGCTCGGGCGGCGAGTGCGGAGTGCGGTAAACTCGCCGCACTCACGATGCCGCGCGACGCAGACCACGCGCGCAGTACCCGATTAGGAATCGATGTCAGTCGAACGTATTCAGCAACATATCCGCGACAGCGCGGCGCTCGCTCACGAAGCGCTCGATGCGCTGTCGCTGCCGATCGCGGCGGCCGTCGACGCGATGTTCATGGCGCTCGCGAACGGCAACAAGATCGTCGCGTGCGGCGACGGCCCGTCGGCCGCCGCGGCCGAGCGGCTCGCCGCCGCGCTGATCGGCGGATTCGAGCGCGAACGGCCCGGCCTGCCGGGACTCGCGCTCCACAACGAGGCGGGCCGCCCGGGCTCCACGGCCGATGCCGATCAGATCTTCGCGCAACAAGTGCGCGCGCTCGGCCAGACGGGCGACGTGCTGCTCGTGCTCGATCCGCTTGGCGAATCGCCGCGCGTGCGGGCGGCGGTCGAGGAGGCGCGCGAGCGCGAGATGATCGTCGTCGCGCTGACGGGCCACGGCGGCGGGCGCCTCGGCGCGTCGCTCGCCGACACCGATATTCAGATCTGCGTGCCGTCCGAGCGGGCGGTGCGCATTCAGGAAGTCCATCTGCTGACCATCCACTGCCTGTGCGACGGCATCGACGCGATGCTGCTGGGCGAGGATTGATTCGAAGGAGAGCCGTCGATGAGTAACAGCCGCGTCAGACAGACGCTAGTCAGAACCACGCTCGTGATCGGCCTGTCGGCCGGCCTCGCCGCGACGCTGCAGGGCTGCGTGCTCGCGGTCGCGGGCGCGGCGGCGGGCGGCGGCGCGCTCGTCGCGACCGATCGCCGCACGCTCGGCGCGCAGACCGAGGATCGCGAGATCCAGGTGAAGGCGCTGACGCAGATGAACAACGGGCTGCCGGACGGCTCGCACACGAACGTGACGGTGTTCAACCGCCGCGTGCTGCTGACGGGCGAAGTGCCGAGCGACGCCGCGAAGCAGCGCGCCGAAGAGATCGTCCGCGGGATCAACAACGTGAACGCGATCGTCAACGAGCTCGCGGTCGGGCCGGCGAGCTCGCTGTCGGACCGGGCGAACGACTCGTACCTCGAAGGCCGCGTGAAGACCGCGATGATCGCCGAGAAGGGCATCTCCGCGAACAACTACAAGGTCGTGTGCGAGCGCGGCAACGTGTATTTGATGGGCCTCGTGACGAGCGACGAAGGCAATCGCGGCGCGGACGTCGCGAGCCGCGTGCCGGGCGTCGAGAAGGTCGTCAAGGTGTTCCAGTACATCAAGCCGCAGGAAGCGGAGGCGCTGACGGCGGCGACGCCCGCGAGCGGCGCGTCGGCCGCCGCCGCGCCCGCGACGGCGGCCGAAGGCGCGACGGTCGGCGCGGTGCCGGATTCGAGCGTCACCGCGACGCCGCTGCAAGCGCCCGCGCCGGTCTCCAATTCGACGAACGTGCATCCGGGCAATCCGAAGGCGGGGACGCCTTAATGGTTGCGAAGTATGCGAAACGGGTGATGGGCGGCGCGGCAGCAGTCGTCGCGGCGTTCGGTTGCGCGATGGCGAGCTTGCCGGCGCATGCGGATGTCGGCGACGGCCTGAAGGTTGCGCGCAGCAATGCGTGCATGGGGTGCCACGCGGTGGATCGCAAGCTCGTCGGGCCGTCGTTCCAGCAGATCGCCGAGCGGTACAAGAACGACAAGCAGGCGGAGCCGAAGCTCGCGAAGAAGGTGAAGGACGGCGGCTCCGGCGTCTGGGGCGCGATCCCGATGCCAGCGCACCCGCGGATGAGCGACGCCGACGTACGCTCGGTTGTCCAATGGGTGCTGGCCGGTGCGCCGTCGAAATAATCGGTGCAAACCTGTTGCCAAGCTCAGATGGCGTGATGTATGATCGTCGGCTGTTGGTGAGGGGCGGTAGCTCAGCTGGGAGAGCGTCGCGTTCGCAATGCGAAGGTCGGGAGTTCGATCCTCCTCCGCTCCACCAAACGGATTCAAGGGCTTAGCCGTAAGGCTAGGCCCTTTTTATTTGCTCGATCTATTGATTCGATCGGGATCATCAGATCGGGAATTCCTCGGGGTGAGCAGCGGCGAGCCGAATCGCACATCGGCTCGCGCATCCGGATGCCGTCAATCCGTCGCGCGCCGCTCACCGCGAGTCAATTACCCCTGGCCATACCTCCGCTCCAGCGCAGCCGACTTCCCGCCCTCCGGCTCGAGTTTCAGCACGTAATACAGCACGACCAGCAACACGAGCCAGGCCGGCCCGACATAAAGCGCAATCCGCGTATCCGGAAAATAGGCCATCAACCCGACGACGAGCACGAGAAACGCCAGCGCTACCCAAGACCCATACGGCCAGAACGGCATCCGGAACCGCAGCGCACGCTCCTCCGCCGGCGCGAGGGTTGCGCGAAACTTCATCTGCGTGACGAGAATGACGCCCCACGTCCAGATCGCCCCGAACGTCGAAATCGACGTCACCCACACGAACACCTTCTCCGGCACCAGGTAGTTGAGCAGCACGCCCACGAGCAGCGCCGCCATCGAAACGAGAATCGCCCTGCGCGGTACGCCGCTTGCCGTCGTCTCGCCGAACTCGCGCGGCGCGTGGCCTTGCTGCGCGAGGTTGTACAGCATGCGCCCGGTGCTGAAGATGCCGCCGTTGCACGACGAAAGCGCCGCCGTCAGCACGACGAAGTTGATGATGCCCGCGGCCGTCCTGATGCCGAGCCGCTCGAACGTCATCACGAACGGGCTGCCTTGCGTGCCGATCTCGTTCCACGGGTAGATCGACAGAATCACGAAGAGCGCGCCGCCGTAGAACAGCAGGATGCGCCAGAACACCGAGTTGATCGCGCCCGGAATCGTCTTCTGCGGATTCTCCGCTTCGCCCGCCGTCAGCCCGATCATCTCGACGCCGAGGTACGCGAACATCACCATCTGCATCGACATCAGCACGCCTTGCGCGCCGTTCGGGAAGAAGCCGCCGTGCGCCCAGAGGTTCGAGACGCCCATCGGCACGCCGTGATTGCCGATGCCGAATGCGATCATCGCGATGCCCGCCGCGATCATCAGGACGATCGTCACCACCTTGATCAGCGCGAACCAGAATTCGAACTCGCCGTACGCCTTCACGGTGAGCAGATTCACGGAGCCCATCGCGGCCAGCGCCGCGAGCGCCCAGATCCAGCGCGGCACGTCCGGAAACCAGATGCCCATGTAGATGCCGACCGCCGTGATTTCGGCGATGCAGGTGACGAGCCAGAGGAACCAGTAGTTCCAGCCCGTCAGGTAGCCGGCGAGCGGCCCGAGGTAGTTGCGCGCGTAGCGGCTGAACGAGCCGGCGACCGGTTCGTGCACGGCCATCTCGCCGAGCGCGCGCATGATCACGAAGATCACGGCGCCGCCGATGATGTATGACAGGATGATGCCGGGGCCCGCCATCTTGATCGCGTTGGCCGAACCGAGGAAAAGGCCGACGCCGATCGCCGCGCCCAGCGCGATCAGGCGCATCTGCCGTTGCCCGAGCCCTCGGTGTAGGTCGGCTTCGTGACTTCGTTTCTGCATCGTGATGTCTCCTTTGGGGGTTTGTGATGAAATCGATCACGCACGCGTCGGCATCGTGCGGCGCGCGCACGCGTCTCGCATCGTCGCGACGACGGCGAACAGATGTGGATCGGCTGAGCGAAGGCGTGCGTGCGCCGCTTCAGGCGCGCGCGGTGCCCGCGTCTCGCTTGCGTGAGCCGGCGTGACTCAAATGGAAGAGGGAACGGACGACGCGGGGCGCATCGCAGCGCGATGCCGGCGGGCGCGATCGGCGCTCGGGCGCGAGGGTGGGCGTGATGCGCGCGTCTCGGTTCGCGCGGCAAATCGTCGGATGCATCGAGCGGTGTCTCCAGCATGCATGAACAGATGCTCCTCGGTCGGAGTCTGGTATTTGGCGCTATGCTAGTGGCTGTTCGCGAGTGGATGTTCCTGTATTTGTCTTAATTTTAGAAAAAGAAACTATGGCCGCGTGACCGCGCATCGCCGTGCACGATGCGCCCCGGGCGCGTGTCCCGTTCGAACGACGACATTCACGGAGTCCGATCATGCCGATCGACAGCGGTTGGGTTGCGTCTACAGGAGTGCCCGCGGCCATCTACCTGTTCTGTCTGGGCTATGCGCTTTTTCGCGCGTTCGGGCCGCGCCGCTCGCGTTATCCGAAACTGATGCGCTTCTATTCGATTGTTTGTGCGTGCGCGATGCTTTTCGGAATGCTCGTGACGATTGGCGTCACGATTCGTGCGAGCGACGCATCCGCGCTTGCGTCGCTCGGAGCCACGATTACGTTCATCGGGATCGTCGGCGTGTTGATCGGTGGCATGTGCGAAGCGACCGTGTCGTTCGGCAAGCGTTGGGAGCGCTGAGCCGGCCGCGCGTTTCACGCGCGTTCGACGGAGCGGGCGGGGCTGGATGTCGTTTGTTCTGGCCAGTCGAGAAACGAATGTCGGCTAACATTCGCAACTAACAAGCAGAGCATTTAAAACCCGCCCAGTGTCGCGATTTCCCCGTTTTCGCTACCTGCAAACGTCATTCGTCCGCAAAGGCATGCCGCATGTTCAACAGAAGACGATTCGATTGAATCGAACTTGCAACACGGGAAGCGGCGGGCCTGCGCCGAAAGAGTTATCCACCCCAAGCTCTGGAAATCCTCGGGATAACTCGTCACCCTGCCTGTGGACCATATCTTGATAAGGCGAGCCGTGCTTAAAAGCGCGTCGAAGTTATCCTTCGCTCGTGGCGGATATTCACGCTCAGTCGATATGGTTATGGAATCGATGTCGCTCTGATGTATCAGGGAAAACCCCGGTTTTCCACAGGAATGAGTCGCCTTTGTTAACTCTTACTACGTATACATACATAAATTAAAAGAATTGAAGACGCAATGCACAGCGAAGCCCGTGTCGATCTCGAAAGCAGTCCACAAGCCACGTTGAACAAGCGCATGAAGAAAGGCATGCAAAAGACTGTGCCCAAGCGAATCCGCGAATCAAGGGAAGCGAATCGACGCGTCGTGGCGCGGCGCGCGGAATTCAGGCGAGTTCGCCCCGCTTTGCGGCTGGGTTTGGGAAAACCGCGAGCCGGAGCGGTGGTTTTGTGCGATGGCTCGCGCTGCCCCGGTCCGCCGCCGCGACTTACGCGCGGACCGGCGCAAATTCGGAAGAGGGAGAATTCGACGCGAACGGACCCGGCATGCGCGAGCACGTACGCCGGGCGCATGGCGATCGACATCGCGTCGTGAACGGAAATTGCGCTTATCGGTGCGCCATCCGGGCGCCGGCATCCGGAACGGCCCGCTCGACGAGCACGATGTGTTCGCCGTCGGCCATGCGTTCGACTCGCGCATCGACTCCATACGCGCGCCGCAGGCTCGCCGGCTCCAGCACGTCGGACGGCAAGCCGTCCGCCAGCACGCCGTCGGGCCCGAGCAGCACCATACGATCGCAGAAGCGCGACGCGAGATTCAGGTCGTGCATCGCGACGACGACGATCGCCGCCCGGCGGCCAGCCGCGTCGCGCATCGCTTCGAGCGCGAGCAATTGCCAGCGCAGATCGAGCGCGCTCGTCGGCTCGTCGAGCAGCAGAAGCGGCGTGTGCCGCACCAGCACCTGCGCGAGGCCGACCATCTGGCGCTGGCCGCCCGACAGGCTGTCGAGCGGCTTCATCGCAAGCGGATGCAGCCGCAGTTGCTCGAACACCGCGTGCAGCCGCGCATCGTGCTCGGCGCTCGACAGCCCGCCGCACGTCGCGCGCAGCGCGCCGCTCACCGCCTCGTAGACGAGGAGCGTCGACGCTTGCGGCAGCGTCTGCGGCAGATAGCCGACGCGCCGCATGTGCTCTCGGCGCGAGCCGCGCAGCAGATCGACGCGGCCGAGCGACACCGCGCCGCGCGCCCGCACGAGCCGCGCGATCGCGCGCAGCAGCGTCGATTTCCCGACGCCGTTCGGCCCGAGCACGGCCACCATGCAGCCCGGCTCGATCGGCCGCAGCGCGAGCGAATCGAGGATCTCGCGGCGGCCGTACGCGACGCTCAGGTTGTCGATGCGCAGCTCAGCCATCGCGTCTGCGCCGACTGATCAGCGTCATGAAAAGCGGCACCCCGACGAGCGCGGTGATGATGCCGATCGGCAGCACGAGGCCGCTGACGAGCGTCTTGCTGAGGATCGACGCGCCCGAGAGCATGATCGCGCCTGCGAGCATGCCGCCCGGCAGGTAATAGCGGTGATCGTCGCCGACGAGCAGCCGCGCGATGTGCGGCCCGACGAGCCCGACGAAGCCGATCGTGCCGACGAACGACAGCGCGGTGGCCGACAGCAGGCTGATGCGCACGAGCGTGACGAGCCGCAGCCGCTCGACGGCGATGCCCATGCTGCGCGCCTGCTCTTCGCCCGCACGCAGCGCGGTCATCGACCACACGTGCGTGCTCGCCCACAGCGCGCACGCGGCGAGCACGCCCGCGAGGAGCGCGATCTTGCTCCAGCTCGCGCGCGCGAGGCTGCCCATGCTCCAGAACACGATCTGCTCGAGCGCGTTGCTGTCGGCGATGAATTGCAGCAGCCACAGCAGCGCCTCGAAGCTGAACATCAGGCCGATGCCGAACAGCACGACCGTTTCGGTCGTCGCGCCGTGTCGCCACGCGAGCCAGACGATGAGCAGCGTCGCGGCCGTCGCGCTCGCGAACGCCCCGAGCGACAGCGCGAGGTTCTCGTTCCACACGACGAGCTGCCAGCCGGCGAGCACGACGACCGACGCGCCCACGCTCGCGGCGGCCGACAGGCCGAGCGTGAACGGGCTGGCGAGCGGATTGTTGAGCACGGTCTGCATTTCGGCGCCGGCGAGGCCGAGCGCGGCGCCGACGAGGATCGCCATCAACGCGTACGGCAGGCGTACGTTCCAGAGGATCACGCGCTGCTCGAGCGGCAGGCTGTCGGGCGACAGGAGGCCGGCGACGATGTCGGCGGGCGCGAACGTCGACGGGCCGGTGGCGACGTCGATCACGACGAGCGTCGCGAGCAGGCCTGCGAGCAGCATGAGCGCGACGAGGCGGCGCGCGGCGATCGCGCGGTAGCGCGTCCTGAGCGAGAGCCGGGAGGCGGGCAGCGTGCTCATCCGCGCGAGCCGTCGGAGGCTGCCGTGGCGGGCGCGGTCGACGTTTCGGGCGCCGACGCGATGCGCACCGCGAGCGCCGCGCTCGGCAGCACGACGCTGCCGTGATCCTCGCCGGCGATCACGCGGCATTCGGCGTGCAAGCCGCGCACCGGCTGCACGCCGTGCACGAACTCGCGCGCGGAGCTGACCTGCTTGCGCGCCTGCTGACGGCGCGCGCGTTCGGGATCGGGATTCGGCGCGCCTTCCTCGAGGCTGCCCACGGTGACGAGCAGGTCGACGGGCGTATCGAGCGCCGCCGTGCGTTCGACGAAGCGGTCGCGAAACGGCACGAGCGCGCGATCGCCCCACCAGATCGACGGGCTTGCCGCGACGTAGCGCCGGAACAAGTGCGTGCGCGTGAGCATCGCGTACAGCGTGAGCAGCCCGCCGTACGAATGGCCGAACAGCGTTTGGCGGCGCGCGTCGACGGCGAATTGCCCTGCGAGCCACGGCTGCAGGTCGTGCTCGACGAAATCGAGGAAGCGGTCGGCGCCGGTGCGGATCGCGCCCGCCGATGGAAGCGCATCCGCGTCGTTCGCTCGATCGTCCGCGTTGCCTTCCGACGCGTGCGCGTCGTGCGCGCTGCGCGGGATCGGCGCCGACGCTTCGCCCGCGAGCGGCGCGAGCGTGTAATCGGCGGCGCGCGCCTGCATGTCGTACGACGCGTCGGTTGCATAGCCGAGCGCGACGATCGCCGGCACGTCCGCCGGATCGACGCCGGGCCGCGCTGCGTGATTACGCGCGAGCTGCGCGAACAGATGGAATGCCGCGTTGCCGTCGAGCGCGTACAGCACGGGATGGCCAGCGGGCGGCGCGGGCGGCGGCGGCAGCGCGACGAAAATGCGCCGCCGTTGACCCGCGATCGATACGTCGATCCGGCGGCTTCGCGGCGTCTCGACCGCGGGCGCGTCGGCGAGGCCGGGCAACGCAACGGTGCCGCGGGTGCCGCCGCGAGCCGCGTTCGCCGGCGCCGCGCAACAAGGCAGCGGGGACAGCGAAGACAGCGCTGTGCCGAGCCCGGCGGCCAGCAGCGAGCGGCGCGCCGCGAAAGCGGGTCCGGGCATGTCAGCGCGCCTCGCTGATCCAGTACTCGCCGTTCAACGCGACCGGCTGAAAGCGCGCATACAGTTGCTCGAGCGTGCGCCGCGGATCGAGATCGGCGAACAGTTCGGGATGCAGCCATTTGGCCATCGCCTGCACCGCGACGACGTTGAACGGCGAGTTGTAGAAGTGATGCCAGATCGCGTGCGCGCGGCCTTGCCGGACCGCACGCAGCGGCGCGAGCTGGGGGCGCCGCAGCGCTCGCTCGAGCGAGCGCCGCGCAACGTCGGCCGGCACGCCCGCGCCGAGCGCGATCCGTTGCGGCGTGCTTTGCAGCGTTTGCGCCGAGCCGATCGCCGTGCCGATGTAGACGGACGGCTGGCGGCTCAGCAGGTATTCGGGATTGAGCATCCCATGCTCGCCGGGGACGATGCCCTTCGCGACGTTGGCGCCGCCCGCCGCGTCGAGCAGGCGGCCCATCATGCCTGTCATCGTGTCGCAGCAGTCGGTCGCGAGCCCGACGCGGCTTTCGAGAAACACGGTCGGCGCGGCGGGCCGCGCGGCCTTCAGCCGCTGCCGGACGACGTCGAGCTGCCGCTGCCACTCGGCGTTGAACGCGGCCGCGCGCTCGGGCGAGCCGAACACCCGGCCGAGCACCGCGATGCTGCGCGGCGTGTTGCCGAGCGGATCGTGACGGAAATCGACGAACACGATCGCGACGCCGGCCGCTTCGAGCCGCGCGAGCGTTTCGCGATCGCGCTCGCCGGGGCCGTGGCCGCCGCCCAGTCCGAAGATCGCGACTTGCGGGCGCAGCGCGAGCGCGCGCTCGTCGCTGAAGCTGCCTGCCTGCGACCGGCCGATGCGCGGCACGTTGTCCAGATGCGGAAATTTGCCGCGCCACTGCGCGTAGCTCGCCGGATCGAGCTGCTCGAAGTCGCCCATCATGCCGACGAGCCGGCGGCTCGGATCGCCTTGCTCGGCGATCGCGACCGCGGGCAGCAGGCGTCCTTCGCCGAGCAGCACGCGCTCGACGTTCGCCGGCAGGCGGACGGTGCGGCCCGCAAGATCGGTGACGGTCTGCT
Source organism: Burkholderia sp. ABCPW 111 (assembly GCF_000773065.1). Classification (NCBI taxonomy): domain Bacteria; kingdom Pseudomonadati; phylum Pseudomonadota; class Betaproteobacteria; order Burkholderiales; family Burkholderiaceae; genus Burkholderia; species Burkholderia sp. ABCPW 111. The sequence continues at coordinate 41,797 of NZ_JPWT01000057.1, forward strand.
GCGCGTGCGCGGAATGAATCAACGAAACGGTCAACCATGCGCAAAGCAGTGACCAAAATCTGCTTGTGTTTCTCACGCTATTCCCGATACGATATAAATGATAATTATTCTCATTTGATTCTAACCGAGATTGCGCCCCCGTAGCCGCGCCCGATGTTTGGCCGAGCAACGGATTGGTTTGCGTGAGCGGCGACGTGCGTCGCCGGGCCGCGGCGTCGAGGGCGCGCGAAGTGCGGGCGGGGCTGAAGAAATTGGATGCGCGCGTAGAAAACCTGTTTCCTTCCGGTCGCCGGGACCATGCGGCGCACATCGCCAAGGTCCGCGAAGTGCGGCCGGGCCTGCGCGTTCATGCGGACGACGCAATCGACGAATTCGACGCGGTCATGTCCGGCCAATGCACGGCGGGGCTGCATCTCGTGCTGCTGCTCGAAGGCGAGCTCGACGTGTCGTACGGCGATCGCCGCATCGTGCTGACGACCGCTGCCCGGCCGCACGTGCGCCCGGCGCCGCCGAGCGGCGGCCGCAAGCCGGCCGGCGAGATGCAGGCGTTCCTCGTCAATGCGGTCGAGCCGGACACGTTCAGCCGGCGCGTCAGCAAGGGCGGCTACGCACGCCGCTTGAGCCTCGGCATCTCGGGCGAATGGCTGCGTCATCTGCAGGCGGCGAGTCGCGCGGCGATGCCCGAGCGGCTCGATTCGCTGCTGTCCGCGCATCTGTCGGTGCGCTTCTGGCAGCCGACGCCGCGCGCGATCGCGCTCGCCGAGCAGATCGTGCGGCCGCCCGCGTATCAGCCGATGCTGCAGGCGATCTATCTCGAAAGCCGCGTGCTCGACCTGCTCGCCGAGGCGCTCGCGCCGCTGCAGACCGAGCAGCCTGCGATGGCGGCGGGCGCGGCGCAGGAGGCCGCGAATCTCGGTTCGCGCGGCTATCGCCGGATGGCCGAATTGCGCGCGTTCCTCGGCAGCGAGGCGGCGCAACAGCTTTCGCTCGACGACATCGCCCGCCAGATGGGCATGAACGCGAACGCGATGCAGCGCCAGTTCCGCAGCGTCTACGGCACCACGATCTTCGATTTCCTGCGCGAAAGCTGCTTGCAGCGTGCGCGGCTCGCGCTCGAGCGCGACGCGATCAGCGTCAAGCAGGCGGCCGCGCTCGCCGGTTACACGAGCGCGGCGAACTTCGCGACCGCATACAAGCGCCGCTTCGGCTTGACGCCGAAGCTCGCGCGCCGCAGCGGTCAGCACTGAGCGTCGCGCCGCGCCCCGCGGCCGGCACGCGGAGTGCGGCGTGCGAGGTACGAAGTGCGGTGACGCATGCACTCGCGTCACGCAAACAACTTCGTACCTTTCACAAATCTATCAACGCCTTTCGTCATTGATAATGGAAATGAGAATCAATTCCATTTGTCGATCAAGAAAGCCGTTATGTCGAGTCATGTTCCAGGCCTTGCGTTGAAGCCGGCGGTCGCCGCCGCCTTGTATTTGATGGGGACGTCCGCCGGATGGGCGCAGCCGGCCGCCGAGCCCGCGCCCGCCGAGGATGCGGCCGCGCTGAAGGCGATCGTCGTCACCGCCAGCCAGCGCGAGCAGGCGATCAAAGAGGCGCCCGCCAGCATCTCCGTCATCACCCGCGAAGACATCGAGGCGAAGCCGTACACGTCGTTCGCCGACATCGTCGGCAAAGTGGAGGGCGTGAGCGTCGTCGGCGCGTCGCCGAACGATCAGGACATCTCGATTCGCGGCATGCCCGGCGAATACACGCTGATCCTCGTCGACGGCCGCCGCCAGAACACGCGCGAGACGATGAACCGGGGTACGGGCGGCGTGCAGAGCAATCTGCTGCCGCCGCTTTCCGCGATCGAGCGGATCGAGGTCGTGCGCGGGCCGATGTCGTCGCTGTACGGCGCCGACGCGATGGGCGGCGTGATCAACGTGATCACGCGCAAGGTGCCGAAGCGCTGGGGCGGCACCGTCACCGCGAGCGGCGTGTTCCAGCTCGAGTCGAATCAGGGCGACACGCAAAGCGTCGATTTCTGGATCGGCGGCCCGCTGAAGAGCGACGTGCTCGGCTTGCAGGTGTCGGGGCGAGGGCTGCATCGGAGCGAGGACGACATCTACTATCCGAAAAGCGCAACGAGCGGCGCGAACGGGCAGCGCGCCGCGAGCTTCGACGTGAAGCTGACCGCGAAGCCCGCGAGCAACCAGGACATCACGCTGAACGCGGGCCACGATCAGTTCAGCTACCTGAGCACGCCGGGCAAGAGCCTCGCGCCTGCGAAGCCGGGCACGGCCGGGACGACGATCGTCGAGACGCGGCACGTGCGCGACTACTGGGGCATTACGCACAACGGCCGCTGGGGCTTCGGCAACTCGACGCTGTCGCTGTATGGCGAGCGCGGCACGCAGGAACAGTGGACGGCCGTCGCGCCGTCGCCCGTGAAACCCGCGATCACCGACACCGTGCTCGAAGGCAAGGTCGAGGTGCCGTGGTGGGGTGAGCGCAACATCCTGACGGCGGGCGCGCAGCACATCTGGTCGCGGCTGTCCGGCGCGGGGCGGCAGGATGCGGTGCCCAAGGGCTACGCCGTCAACTCGGACAGCATCCAGCGCAATTCGTGGGCGCTCTTCGCCGAGAACGATTACTTCTTCAACAGCCGTTTCACGCTGACGACGGGCGTGCGGCTCGATCACGACGAGCGCTACGGCAGCCACGTGAGCCCGCGCGCGTACGGCGTCTATAAGCTGAGCCCGACGCTCACGCTGCGAGGCGGCGTGTCCGCCGGCTTCAAGCCGCCGTCGCTGCGTCAGAGCACGGCGGGCTACTGCATGACGTCGGGCGGGGCGGCGGGCGCGGTGCCCGGCACGCTCTGCGGCAATCCGAGCCTCAAGCCCGAGACGAGCCTCAGCGAAGAGCTCGGCATTCGCTATGACCGCGGCGAGAGCCATGTGAGCCTCACGTTGTTCAACAACCTGTTCAAGAACAAGGTCGCGAGCTACGACTCCGGCGTGGCCGACCCGCGTTCGCCCGGCCGCAACATCTACGTGTACGACAACGTCGACCGCGTGAAGCTGTACGGGCTCGAAATCGGCGCGGGCGCGCGCGTGGCCAAGCAAGTGAAGATTTCGGGCGCGTACACGTTCACGCAATCTCGCCGCGAGGGCAGCGGCGAGAAAGCGTTCGACGGCAGTTCGCTCGACGGCTTCCCGCTCGACAAGACGCCGAAGCACAAATTCAACGTGCAGGTCGACTGGACGCCGACGCCGCGTCTCGATCTCTACGCGAACGTCAACTACACCGGCACCGAATACTGGGCTGCGTTCCGCAACGGCGCGCAAGGCGTGCGCGAACGGCCGTCGACGACGACCTTCGACATCGGCGGCCGCTACCGGATCGACAAGCATTTCTCGGTCAATTTCGCGGTACTGAACCTGACGAATCGGATGGTGCCGATCGACGACCGCACGCGGGCGACCGGCCTGAGCGGCAACTGGCTCGTCGACCAGGGCCGCCGCGTCGCGGTGAGCCTGACCGCGGAGATGTAACGCGCACGCGCCGCGCGACGCGGCGCGTCGATCCAGACGATTCGAATTCGGAGGTCACAACGTGAACGCGATTCCCAAGCCGGAATTTTTATCAGTTATCCAAAATGTGCTCGACGCGTACGAGCCCGACGCGCCGTTTCTCTTCGCGACGCCAAGCCATACGCTGCTCGCGCGAGACGTCGTCGAACGCGTGCCGCATGGCGACGAGCCGCTCGGCGCGCGCGTGCAGCGTGCGCTCGCGCGCGCCCGCGAGCAAGGGCACGGCGATGCGGCGGTTGTCGGTGCGGTGCCGTTCGATGTCGAGCGGCCCGCCGCGCTCAGCGTCGTGCGCGCGATGCGGCGCGGCGGCCCGCTCGCCGACGTAGCGCCGCCGCTCGCCGCGCATCGTGGCGGCCACGACGCCTACGACTACGACGCGCGCGCGGTGCCGCCGGGCGCCGAATATGCGGCGGCCGTCGCGCAAGCAGTCGCGAGCATCCGCGCCGGGCATCTCGACAAGGTCGTGCTCGCGCGTACGCTCGAGCTGACGGGCGCGCGACCGGTCGACGTGCGCGCGCTGTTCGAACGGCTCGCCGCGCGCAATCCGCATGGCTATACGTTCTCGGTCGACGTCGGCGATGGGCGCACGCTGCTCGGCGCGAGCCCCGAGCTGCTCGTCAGCCGCTTTCAGGGCGTGCTGCGTGCGAATCCGCTCGCCGGGTCCGCGCCGCGCAGCGGCGATCCCGTCGAAGACCGCAGGCGAGCGGACGCACTGCTCGAATCGGCGAAGGATCTCGACGAACATCGCGTCGTCGTCGATGCGGTGAAGGAAAGCCTCGCGCCGTTCTGCAAGAAACTCGCCGTGCCCGCGCGGCCGTCGCTCGTCCATACGCAGACGATGTGGCATCTGTCGACCGAAGTCGCCGGCGAGACGAGCGCCGACGCGCTGACGCTCGCCCTCGCGCTGCATCCGACGCCCGCCGTCTGCGGCTATCCGCGCAGCGAAGCGCGCGAGGCGATCCTGCGCGCCGAGCCGTTCGATCGCGGCTTCTATGCGGGCACGCTCGGCTGGGTCGATGCGCGCGGCGACGGCGAGTGGATCGTCACGATCCGCTGTGCGCAAGCGCACGGCGCGACGCTGCGGCTTTTCGCGGGCGCGGGCATCGTCGGCGATTCGGTGCCCGAAGCGGAACTCGCTGAAACGGCCGCGAAGTTCCGGACGATGCTCGATGCGATGGGCGTCGATCGCTCGGCGGCGACCGACGCGATCGCGAGGGCCGCCGCATGACGCTCGCGCATTGGACGCCGTGGCCCGACGACGTCGCGGCCGAATACCGGCGCAAGGGCTATTGGCAGGGGCAATCGTTCGGACAACTGCTCGACGCGCTTGCGCAACGGCACGGCGAGCGCATCGCGCTCGTCGAAGGCGAGACGCGCTGGTCGTACGGCCGGCTCGCCAGCGAAGCGACGCGCGTCGCGCGCGGGCTCGTCGCGCTCGGCATTCGTCCGCGCGACCGCGTCGTCGTGCAACTGCCGAATTGCGTCGAATTCTTCGCGGTCGTCTTCGCGCTGTTCAGGATCGGCGCGCTGCCCGTCTTCGCGTTGCCCGCGCATCGCAAGCAGGAGATCGGACACTTCTGCCGGCACGCGGAAGCGGTCGCGTATGTCGCGGCGGATCGGCGCGGCGGGTTCGACTACTGCGCGCTCGCGAAAACCGTGCGGGCGGAAGCGCCGACGCTCGAGCACGTATTGATCGTCGGCGACGCGGGCGAGCACGTCGCGCTCGCGGATCTGCGCGACGACGAAACGATCGCGCTGCCCGAAGGCCCCGCCGCGCACGATGTCGCGTTTTTACAGCTATCGGGCGGCAGCACCGGCACGCCGAAGCTGATTCCGCGCACGCACGACGATTACCTGTACAGCATCCGCGAGAGCGCGCGCATTTGCGGGCTCGACGAAACCGGCGTCTATCTCTGCGCGCTTCCCGTCGCGCACAACTACGTGCTGAGCTCGCCCGGCACGTTCGGCGTGCTGTACGCGGGCGGCACCGTCGTGTTGTGCGACGGCGGCAGCCCCGACATCGCGTTTGCGCTGATCGAGCGCGAGCGCGCGACGATCGCCGCGCTCGTGCCGTCGCTCGTTCCCGTGTGGCTCGCCGCGTCGGCGGCGCGACGCGCGGCGCTCGCGAGCCTGCGCGTCGTGCAGGTCGGCGGCGCGCGATTCGACGTGACGCTCGCGCGGCGCATCGAGCCGGAACTCGGCGCGAAGCTGCAACAGGTGTTCGGGATGGCTGAAGGTCTCGTCAACTACACGCGTCTCGACGATCCGCTCGACGTCGTCGTGCAGACGCAGGGCCGGCCGATTTCGCCGGACGACGAGATCCGCATCGTCGACGACGACGATCGTCCCGTCGCGCGGGGCGAAGTAGGCCATCTGCTGACGCGCGGGCCGTACACGATTCGCGGCTACTACAACGCCGATGCGCACAACGCGCGGGCGTTCACGCCGGACGGCTTCTACCGGACGGGCGACCGCGTGCGGATGACGGCTGCGGGGCATCTCGTCGTCGAAGGGCGCGCGAAGGATCAGATCAACCGAGGCGGCGAGAAGATCGCGGCCGAGGAGGTCGAGCATCTGCTGCTCGCGCATCCGGGCGTCGTCGACGCGGCGCTCGTCGCGATGCCCGATCCGTACCTCGGCGAAAGGAGCTGCGCGTACGTGATCGGCGGCGAGCCCGCGCCGCGCGCGGCGGATCTGCTGCGCTTCCTTCGCGAGCAAGGCATCGCCGCCTACAAGGTTCCCGACCGGATCGAATTCGTCGACGCGTTTCCGAAGACGCCTGTCGGCAAGACCGACAAGAAAGCGCTGCGCAGCGACATCGCGAACCGGCTGGCCGCGGCCGAAGCGGCCGTCGGCTGACTGCGCGCGCCGAATTCCTCGACGTTCCCAAACAACTTCACCAGCGACATGGCCATTCCGAAAATCCCTTCCTATCCGATGCCGGCGGACATTCCCGAGAGTCGCGCCGCATGGCGTTTCGACGCCGCGCGCGCGGCGCTCCTCGTGCACGACATGCAGGACTACTTTCTCGACTTCTACGATCGCGACGCGGCGCCGATTCCCGATGCGATCGCAAACGTGCGCCGCCTGATCGGTTTCGCGCGCGCGAACGGCATGCCGGTGTACTACACCGCGCAGCTGCCGCGACAGGCGGCCGCCGAACGCGGGCTGCTGACCGACATGTGGGGGCCGGGGCTCACCGCGCAGCCCGAGCGCGCGTCGATCTGCGCGGCGCTCGCGCCCGCGCCGGGCGACATCGTGCTCGACAAGTGGCGCTATAGCGCCTTTCAACGTTCGGATTTCGAATCGATGCTGCGCGGCGCGCGGCGCGACCAGCTCGTGATCTGCGGCGTCTATGCGCACATCGGCTGCCTGATGACGGCGTGCGAAGCATTCATGAAGGATATCGAACCGTTCTTCGTCGCCGATGCGCTCGCCGATTTCTCCGCGCGCGAGCATCGGATGGCGCTCGATTACGTCGCGCGGCGCTGCGGCAAGGTCGCGCTCGCGCGTGAGATCGCCGACGACCGGCGGGCCGAGGCCGAGCCGGATTCGATCGAGGCCGTCTCGACGCAGGTTGCGCGGATGCTGCGGATCGCCGCGGCGGATCTGCAGCCGCACGACAATCTGCTCGACCACGGGCTCGACTCGGTGCGGATCATGACGCTCGTCGAGACGTGGCGTCAGGCGGGGCGCGACGTATCGTTCGTGCAGCTCGCCGAAGCGCCGACGCTCGCCGCATGGTCGCAACTGCTGCAACGCGCGGACCGAGTGGCCGCATGACGAGGAGGACGACGATGCGACAACCCGATACGAACGCGCCGTCGGACGCGCTGCTCGTCAGCACCGCCGAAGTCTCGGTGCCGCAGGCCGATCGCGTGCTGTTCAAGATGTGCAAGCACTACGCGATCAAGATTCCGGTCGCGTTCGACGAACATCGCGCGGCGATCGATTTTCCGTACGGCAAGTGCCACGTGCTGCGCACGGACGACGTGCTCAGCATCCGCTGCGAGGCCGATTCGATCGAGAAGCTCGAACAGATCCAGTACGTGATGGACGAGCATCTCGCGTTGATGGCGCGCAACAAGCAACTGGCCGTCGACTGGCGGCGCGCCTGACGCGCGCCGCGTTCCTTTTCTCTTTCCGCACAACGCTCCATGCAGCAAACGAGTCAACGGATGCGCGCGACGTCCGCGCAATACGGCATTTGGGTCGCGCAGCAGGTCGACCCGGAAGACCCCGGCTATCTGACGGCCGAGACGATCGAGCTCGTCGGCGCGCTCGACGTCGACGCGCTCGCCGCCAGCGTCGAAGCCGTGCTCGATCGCGCGGATACGCTGCACATGCGCTTCGAGTGGGCCGACGACGCGCTGTGGCAGCACCGTCGCCCCGAGCGCGCGCAACTGCGCGTCGTCGATTTCGCCGCGCACGACGACCCCGAGGCGGCCGCGCGCGCGTGGATGCAGGCGTCGCTGTCCGTGTGCTGCGACGTGACGTCGGACGAGCTGTATCGCACCGCGCTGCTTCGGCTGTCGCCGCAGCGCCATTGGTGGTATCTGCAGATCCATCACATCGCGATCGACGGGTTCGGCTTCAACCTGATCGAGCAGGCGGTCGCGGCGCGCTACAACGCGCGCGTTGCGGGAGCGCCGCCGCCCGCGCTGCCCGATTGGAACGTCGAGCGCGTCGTCGCGGCCGAAGCGGCGTATCGAGAGACAGGCGGCTTCGAGCGCGACCAGACATTCTGGATCGAACATCTGCGCAATGTGCCCGCGCCCGCCGAGATCGCGCCGAAGCGGGATGTCGGCGCTACGGCGCTGCGCCGCGTGCTGACGCTTGCGCCGGAGCAGGTCCGCGCGCTTTGCGCGGCCGCCGAGCGTGCGGGCGCCGAATGGACCGCGTGGATGCTGGCCGCGATCGGCGTGTGGCTCGGCAAGCAGAGCGGGCAGCGCGATTTGACCTTCGGCCTGCCGGTGATGAACCGGCTCGGCACGCCCGCGCTCAACGTGCCGTGCATGGCGATGAACATCGTGCCGTTCGGCGTGCACGTGCGCGCGGATGCGACGCCGCGCACGCTCGCGGCCGACGCCGTTCGCCGTCTGCGCGCGATCCGGCCGCACCTGTACTACCGCTATGGCTGGATTCGCGGCGATCTCGGGCTGCTCGAGCACAACACGTTCCTGTTCAACCAGGCGGTGAATCTGATGCCGTTCGAGCGGCGGATCGCGTTCGCCGGATTGAAGAGCGATACGCAGGCGGTCAGCGGCGGTCCCGTCAAGGATCTGAACGTGACGCTCGTCGTGCGCGACGGCGCATGGCGCGTCACGCTCGAAGCGAATCCGAACGCGTATGACGATGCGCGCATGTCGGCGCTCGCCGACAGCCTCTCCGCCTGGCTCTTCGCGTTCGCCGCGCACGAGCCCGATGCGCCGCTCATGCCGCTGCTGCACGATTTGCCGCCGCCGTCGATCTGTCGCGGCGAGCCGCTCGCCGAGCCCGTCGCCGACGTGCTCGCGCTCGTGCGGCGAGCGGCCGAGCGCGCGCCGAGCCAGCTTGCGATCGAAGCGGGCGACGCGCGAATCGATTACCGGATGCTGCTCGCGCGCGTCGATGCGATCGCCGCCGCGCTCGTGCGGCACGGCGCGAACGCGCGCAGCCGGATCGCGATACTCGCGCCGCGCTCGCCGGATGCGATCGCGTCGATGCTCGCGGTGTTGCAGATCGGCGGTGCGTTCGTTCCGATCGATCCCGACGGCCCCGCGCGACGCACGGCGAGCGTGCTCGCGGACGCCGCGCCCGATCTCGTGCTGACGCACGCGCGATGGCGGCAAGACGCCGGTGCGGCGACGGCGGTCGATCTCGACGAGATCGATGCAGCCGATGCAGCCGATGCAGCCGGCGCATGCGAAGCATCCGCGGCGTCGGATGCCGACGCCGACGCCGCGCGCATCGCGCATTCGGCCGCTGCATCGGGCGTCGAACCCGATCCGCGGCATCCGGCCTATCTGCTCTATACGTCCGGCTCGACCGGCAAGCCGAACGGCGTGCTGGTCGGCCGCCGCGCGCTCGCGCAGTTCGTCGCGAGCACGCGCGCGCTGTACGGCGTCGGCCCGGCCGATCGCGTGCTGCAGTTCGCGCCGCTGCATTTCGACGCGAGCCTCGAAGAAATCTTCGTCACGCTCTGTCGCGGCGCGACGCTCATGTTGCGCGACGACGCGATGCTTGATTCGGTCGCGACGTTCGCCGCCGCGGTCGAGCGTCTCGGCGTGACCGTGCTCGATTTGCCGACCGCGTACTGGCACGTGCTCGCGCACGCGCTCGACGCCGAATCCGCGCGCCGGCTGGGCGGCGTGCGGCTGACGATCGTCGGCGGCGAGGCCGCGCTGCCCGAGCGGATCGCGCGCTGGCGCGAGCTGCTGCCGCGGCAAATCCTGCTGAATACGTACGGGCCGACCGAGGCGACGATCATCGCGACGGCCGCGCGCGTCGGCGGCCCGGGAGCGGTCTGGCGCGCGGGCGAGGCCGTGCCGATCGGCCTGCCGCGTCCGGGCGTCGACGCGCGCATCGTCGACGCGCGGCTGTATCCGGTCGCGGTGGGGCGCGTCGGCGAGCTGGTGCTCGTCGGCGATGCGCTCGCGCTCGGCTATCTGAACGATTCCGAGCTGACCGCCGCGCGTTTCGTCGCGCTGCCGGATACGGGCGAGCGAGCATATCGAACGGGCGATCTCGCGCAATGGCGCGACGCTCAGTTGCGCTTCGCAGGCCGCGTCGACCATCAAGTGAAGATCAGCGGCTTGCGCATCGAGCCGCTCGAAATCGAAAACCTGTTGCTTCGGATGCCGAACGTGCGCGAGGCGGCTGTCGTGCCTGTCGCGCGCGGCGCGGGCGTCTGCACGCTGACGGCGTTCGTCGTCGGCGAACGCGACGTGGACGCATTGCGCGCGCTGCTCGCGCAATCGCTGCCCGCGCCGGCGATTCCCGATGGGTGGCATGTGCTCGACGCGCTGCCGCGCAATCCGAACGGCAAGACCGATCGCAAGGCGCTGCTGGCGCGTGCGGCGCAGCGCCGCGCGGATGCCGCCGGCGGCGATGCCGGCGCGAGCGAGCTGGAGCGGCAGGTGATGCAGGTCTGGCGGCAAGTGCTCGGCGACGTGTCGCTCACGGGCGCGTCGAACTTCTTCGATCTGGGCGGCAAGTCGCTGCAGGCGATCCAGGCGGCCGCGCAGCTCGCGATCGAGCTGCGCCGCGACGTGCCGGTGTCGATGCTGTTCCGCCACGCGACCGTGCGTTCGCTCGCGCAGGCGCTGACGGCGCCGCTCGCCTACCACCGCCCGCAAACCGCTCATGATGCGTTCGCGCCTTCGCTTGCGATCCAGGCAGGGCGGGCCGACGCGCCGGCGCTGATCTGCTTGCATCCGGCCGACGGCCTCGCATGGGGTTATCTGCGCGTCGCGCGCCATCTGCCGGACGTGACCGTGCACGGCTTGCAATTGTCGGTCGACGAGACGCGCGGCGCGCAGGACTTCGATGCGCTGATCGAGCGCTACGCGGCCCGCGTGCGCGCGCTGCAACCCGACGGGCCGTATCACCTGCTCGGCTGGTCGCTGGGCGGCGCGCTCGCGCACGGCGTGGCCGCGAAGCTGCGCGGCACCGGGCACGCGGTCGGCCTGCTCGCGCTGATGGACAGCTATCCCGCGTCCGCGTGGGCCGCGCATCCGATGCCGACGCTGCGCGACGCACTGCAGATCCTGCTCACGGTGAACGGCGATTTCGACACCGAAGGCGTCGCGCACGACGTGCTGCGCCAGCGGCTCCTGCGCGCGAACAGCGCGTTCGCCGCGCTCGGCGCGCCTGGGCTCGACGCGTATGCAGATCAGGTGTTGCGGCAGATGCGGCTCTTCCGCGCAAGCGAGACGCCGCGCTACGACGGCGACGTGCTGCTGTTTCGCGCCGCGCGCAATCCGGCGCACGTGCCGACTCCCGCCGCGTGGAGCGCGCATCTGCGGCCGGGCGCGCTCGCATGCCGCGTGCTCGCGTGCTCGCACGAGGGGATGTCCGATCCCGCGCCGATGGCCGAGATCGGCGCGGCGCTTGCCGAGCGCCTTCACGCGAACGCGCACAAATTCGACGATTTTTCAGGAGCTTGATCCGATGAGCAGCACCTTCACCGAATTTCCCGGGGGCGTCGCCGTCGTGAGCGGCGCCGCGCAAGGAATCGGCGCGGCGGTCGCCCGCGCGCTCGCCGCGCGCGGCATCGTCGTCGCGGCGCTCGATGTCCGTGCGGACGCGCTCGCGCAACTCGCGTCCGACGCGGAATCGGCCGGCGCACGCATTCATCCGTTCGACGTCGACGTTGCGAATGCCGACGCGGTGCGCGCGGCCGTCGATCGCATCGACGCGACGCTCGGCCCCATCGGCATGCTCGCGAACGTCGCGGGCATCCTGCGTCTTGCCGATTTCCGCACGCTCGGCGACGACGACTGGGCACACAGCTTCGCCGTCAACACGCACGGCGTGTTCCATCTGTCGCGCGCGGTCGCGCAGCGGATGATCCCGCGCCGCGCGGGCAGCATCGTCACGGTCGGCTCGAACGCGGCGCTCGTGCCGCGCATGCGGATGGCGGCCTATGCGGCGTCGAAGGCGGCCGCGCATCAGTTCACGAAATGCCTCGGGCTCGAGCTTGCCGAACACGGAATTCGCTGCAACGTCGTCGCGCCCGGCTCGACCGATACGCAGATGCAGCGTCAGCTCTGGACCGACGAGCGCAGCGTCGACGCGGTGATCGACGGCTCGCTGCCCGCGTATCGCACGGGCATTCCGCTGCGCCGGATCGCCGATCCGGACGATGTCGCGTCGGCCGTGCTGTTCCTGCTGTCGAACGCGTCGCGCCACGTGACGCTGCACAGCCTGTGCGTCGACGGCGGCGCGACGCTCGGCGCGTGATGCGCGAGGCGCCGCGCGGCGAACACGCGCGCGACGGCTCCTTCACTTCTCTGGCTATCCGCTTATGAAAAACATCACCCTGTACCCGAACGGCGGCGTGGCCGGATCGCTCGCGGGCGTCGCGCGGCAGCGGGTCGGCATGCGGCTGCCGACGCCCGCCGCGCTGCGCCGCCGCTATCCGCTTTCGCCGACGATCCAGACGACCGTCGACGCGGGCCGGCGGCAAGTGCAGGCGATTCTCGAGCAGCGCGATCCGCGCTGGCTCGCGATCGTCGGGCCGTGCTCGATCCACGATCCGCAGGCGGCGCTCGATTACGCGCTGCGTCTCGCGCGTCTCGCGGACGCGGTGCGCGACGTGTTTTGCGTCGTCATGCGCGTGTACTTCGAGAAGCCGCGCACGACGGTCGGCTGGAAAGGGCTCATCAACGATCCGCGCCTCGACGGCAGCCACCGCATCGACGAAGGGCTCGCGACCGCGCGCCGGCTGCTGTGCGAGGTGAACGCGCTCGGGCTGGCGGCCGCGATCGAGGCGCTCGATCTCGTCACGCCGCACTACCTCGGCGACCTCGTGAGCTGGGCCGCGATCGGCGCGCGCACGACCGAATCGCAGGTGCACCGCGAGATGGCGTCGGGGCTGCTGATGCCGGTCGGATTCAAGAACGGCACGGACGGCGGCGTCGAGATCGCGATTCACGCGATGCAAAGCAGCATGCGGCCGCATGCGTTCATCGGCATGCACGACGAAGGTTATCCCGTCGTGCTGCACACCGACGGCAATCCGTATGCGCACCTCGTGCTGCGCGGCGGCCGCGACGGGCCGAACTACGACGCCGCGAGCGTCGCGGCGGCCGAGCGTGCGTTGCGCGCGAGCCGGCTGCCGACGAACGTCGTCGTCGATTGCTCGCATGCGAACTGCGACAAGCGGCATGCGCGGCAGGTTGCGGTGCTCGACGACGTCGTCGAGCAGATCTGCGCGGGCAACCGCTCGATTCGCGGCGTGATGCTCGAGAGCTTTCTCGAGGAAGGCCGGCAGTCGCTCGACAACGGCGTCGACGCGCTGCGCTACGGCTGCTCGATCACCGATCCCTGCCTCGGCTGGAACGCGACGGAAGCGGCGCTCCTCGCCGCGCGCGCGCGTCTTGCCGCTCACGTCGCACGCCGCTGACGCATTCGGCGCGCGTTGCGCATTCATTCATCGAACCAACAGGAGCCACATGTCCACGACTTCCGCTGAAACTCCGGCCGCCGCCGCCGATCGCGCCGGCTTGCCGCTGATGCCGCTTCTTGTCGCGAACTTCACGATGATGGCGGGCAACTACGCGTTCGTCGCGATCGCGGCGCCGCTCGCGCGGATGCTGCATCTGCAGGCGTCGCACATCGGCGCGGCGATCGCCGTCGTCGGTGTCGTCTGGATCGCGACCGCGCGCCGCTGGGGGCGCGCCGCCGACGTTCGCGGCCGCGTGCCGGTGATGCGCGCGGCGATCACGGGCTTCGTCGCGTTTTATCTGCTGCTCGCGTGCTACGTGTGGTGGGCGTTGCGCGACGGCGCGCACGCGGTGCCGGCGCTCGCGCTGAACCTGGCCGCGCTCTTCGTCGCACGCGCGGCGATGGGCGGGTGCTTCGCGGGGCTGCCCGTCGCGGCGACCGCGTGGATCGCGGACCGCACCGCGCCGCAGCGGCGCGCCGCGACGATGGCGCGCTTCGGCGCGGCGGGCGCGATCGGCATGGTGATCGCGCCGCCGCTCGCCGGCTGGATCGGACGTTTCGATCTTGCCGCGATGCTCGCCGTGTTCGCGCTGTTGCCGCTCATGGGCTTGCCGGGGCTGGGCCGCCTCGACGACGCACGTCCGCGCGAGGTGCGCGGTGCGCCGCCGCGGCTCAGGATGACCGACGCGCGAATCCGGATGCCGTGGCTCAGCGCGATGGCGCTGTACAGCGTCATCGCGATCGCGAACAGCGCGCTCGGGTTTTACGTGATCGATCAGTTGCGCGTCGATGCGCAGCGCGCGGCCGTCGTCGTCGGCTATGCGCTCGGCTGCGCGGGGCTCGGCCTGATCGCGATGCAATCGGCGGTCGCACGGCTGCCGCGCGTCGCGCCGCTGCAATGGCTGCGCTGGGGCGCGCTCGCGAGCGCGGCGGGATTCGCGTCGGTGCTGCTCGTCGAGCCTGCGCAGCCGATGGTCGTCTGCGCGGGGTATCTCGTTGCGGCGTTCGGGATGGGGGCGTCGTTTCCGGCGGTCTCCGCGCTCGCGAGCGCGGCCGTCGACGCGCGCGAACAGGGCGCGTGCGCGGGCACGATGTCGGCCGCGCAGGGGCTCAGCATGATCGTCGCGCCGCTCGTCGGCACGGCGCTGTACGACTGGCGCCCGCAGGCGCCGTTCGCGCTGATCGGCGTGCTGCTGCTGCTCGTGTTCTGCGCGACGTGGCGGCGCGCGGCTGCGAAGCGATGAAGCGGTGAGGACGTGGATCGCGCGGTGCGAGGCTGCGGCGGCGCGCGATCGATGATTCATGATGCGCTTACGCGCAAGACGCGCAAGACGCGCAAGACGCGCAAGACGCGCAAGACGCGAAAGACGCGAAAGACGCGAAAGACGCGAAAGACGCGAAAGACGCGAAAGACGCGAAAGACGCGAAAGACGCGAAAGACGCGTGCGCGCCGCGCGTCAGACCGCGCAGCGCGCGATATGGAAGCGCAATTCGGACTCTTCCGGATCGCCGTCGCCGCTGCGCGGGCGATAGACGCCGATGTTCGTGCCGGCCGACGCGGTCGGCGAGAGCGTGACGGTCCAATCGGCATCGGCCGAGTACGGACCGATCAGAACGGTGGTCGGGTTCTGCTGCGCGACGCGCGCCTGCGGCACGCGGCTCGTCAGGCAGCGCTCGACGTCGCGCGGGCTGCGCGGCGACGCGACGTAGATGATCCGGCCGCTCGGCGATTCGGCTTGCGGGCCGTTCGCGGGCGAGCCGGCGCAACCGGCGAGCGCCGCCACGGCGCCGACGAGCGCGCAACTGGCGAGAATCTGAGTCGATTTCATGGGCGATCCAAGGTGAGTCATTCGGCAAGAACGCGTCCGGATTCTATGCGTTTCGCGTCGGTCCGATGCGCGACATCGCGCGAGCGGCGGCGCGCCGAAGAGATTGAGGAAAATCCGATCGTGTGGCGAGCCTAACAAGGCAGGCGCATCGATTGTGTTAAAAATTGTTTTCGGTCGAATGTCTCGTGCCGGTTCGAGCGTTCGCGGCGGCGTGCTCGTGGCCGCATGCATCGAATGCGAATCGAACGTCGAGCGAACGCAGCCGCGTTGCGCGGCGGCCCGCCGGCGCGCGCGTTCGGGCCGATTTCGAGCGCGCCGATGCGCGAGCGCGGGATGGCGCTGCGCGATATTCGGTGACGACCGATTCGTTTGTCCGAGCGCGCGTGCGTGTCCGATGCGCGCGCCGAACGAATCGCAAAGCGCGCAGCGATTCACGTCACGCGATCGCCGCGCATTTGCCTGTCGACGCGAATTATTTTCGAGCGATCGCGCCGCGTCGCGACGTTCGTCGATTGCGCGGCGCTCTGCCGCATTGCATCGCACGTACCGCGCTGCGCTCGCCCGCCGCCCGCCATTCGACGCAATGCCATGCGCGCGCCGTCCGCGATGCGGCTCGCTCGCCTGCCGAATGCGCCGCGATGCAACGCAATGCCTCCACTCGTCGAATCGAGTCGAATTTGTCCGGAACTTGATCGAACCGATTGAATCGCGAGATTCGCATGTCGCGAGAAATCCCGGCGCGCCGCATTTGATCGAGATCCACGCATTTCTCGACGATCGTGCTATCTATTCGATCCTTCGGGCCGGATTCGCATCGGCGCGAAAACATGCGCGGTGTGTCAACGCGGTGTGCATTCGCTGCGTTATACAACCGGCGCACGAGCGTTCACGCTGACGGAAACCTTGCGTTTCGTAAGGTGTGCGTCGTGAATCTCGACTGATACCGGCGCCGGATGCGCTCCAACGCATCGTGATTAACCGGATATTTCCGTTTGGATATTCAAGGAAAAACAATGAAGAAGATCATCGCTTCGGTGGCAACCGCCGCTATCGCATTCGCTTCGGCTTCCGTGTTCGCACAAGCGTCGGCACCGGCAGCTTCGGCGCCGGCGGCGGCTTCCGCCGTCAAGCACGACAAGAGCAAGCCGAAGCACGAGCTGAAGAAGCACGGCTCGGCGAAGGCCAAGGCGAAGGCGGACGCCGCGTCGGCAGCCGGCACGAACGACAAGGGCGCGCAGCAGTAAGCGCTTGCCCGGGGCGGCGCATGCGGCGCCGTCGGCGTGTCACGACAAACCCCGCGTTCTCGCGAACGCGGGGTTTGTTTTTCGTGCGCGCTTCATGCGCGCATCAGGCGTGCGGCGGTTTCGGCTGCGACACGTGATCGATCAGCGTGCGCATGCGTTGCCAGTGCGAGCCTTCCCAGAACACGCGGCGGCAGACGTCGCAGGTGACGAAGCGCGTGTGGTGCTGAAGCACGCCTTGCGGCGCGCGGCCTTCGGCTTCGGCGGGCGCGATGCGCCGCAGCGGCGCGTTGCACGACAGGCACAGCCGGAACGGCTGCGCGCTGCCCGCGAGATCGAGCCGGTCGAACAGTTCGCGCAATTGCGCCTGCGGCTTGAGCGCGCGCACGTAGCAGCCGTGCGTGATCGTGCGGCGCTTGAGCAGCTCGCGATCGCGCGTGAGCACGATCCGCGCGTCGCGCGCGGCGATCGCCTCGATCAGTTCGTCCGGGTAGTGGTTGTCGTACAGCGTGTCGAAGCCCGCGAGCCGCAGCAATTGCGCGAGCCCGCCGAGATGCGCGTCCGCGATGAAGCGCGTGATGCGCAGCGGCGCGGCGCGCACGCGCAGGAGCGGGCGGATGTCGATCGTCTCGAAGGTCGGGTAGACGGCGACGCGGTCGCCGTGCTCGAGCATGCGGCTGAACGGCGACGATTCGCCGTTCACGAGAATCAGCTCGACTTCGGTGTGCGGGACGCCGAGCGCCTCGATCACATGCTTGACGCTCGCGCCGCGCATGCAGGCGTGCTCGAATTCGCGGCGGCGCAGCGGCCGCGCGAGGAAATCGTTCAGCTCCTCGTAGAAGCGGAAAGTCACGGTGACCATCGGGCCAGTATCGCACCGCCGCGCGCTTCCCGCACATCGCGCCGCGTGCCGCGTGCCGCGTGCCGCGTGCCGCGTGCCGCGAGACGCGAGACGCGAGACGCGAGACGCGAGACGGCAAATGTCGCGCGCCTGTGCTTTACTCGTGGTTTCGACGGATATGACGAATACAAGGAGCGCGACATGGACATCGGCTTTATCGGCGTGGGCGAGATGGGCAGCGCCATTGCGGGCAATCTGCTGAAGGCGGGGCATTGCGTGCGGGTGTGGAACCGCTCGGCCGAACGCGTCGCGCCGCTCGTCGCGCTGGGCGCGCAGCACGTCGCGACGCTCGCCGAGGCGTTCGCGGGCGACGCGGTGTTCTCGATGCTCGCCGACGACGCGGCCGCGCGCGGCGTGTTCGACGCGGCGCTCCTCGAGCATGCGCCGCGCGGCCTCATTCACGTGAACATGGCGACGATCTCGGTCGCGCTCGCCGAGCAGCTCGCGCACGCGCACGCGGAGCGCGGGATTCACTACGTCGCGGCGCCCGTGATGGGGCGCCCGCACGTTGCCGCCGCCGCGCGGCTCACGATCATCGCGGCCGGGCCCGCGGAGGCGATCGACCGGATGCAGCCCGCGTTCGACGCGATCGGGCAGAAGACCTGGCGGCTCGGCTCGCTACCGCAACACGCGAACGTGGTGAAGATCGCGGCGAACTTCGCGCTTGCGTCGGCGATCGAGACGATGGGCGAGGCGGCGGCGCTGCTCGCCGCGCACGGCGTCGCGATGAACGACTATCTCGACGTGATCACCAACAGCGTGTTCCCCGGCCCGGTCTATCAGGGCTACGGCGCGATGATCGCCGAGGCGCGCTACGAGCCGGCGCTCTTCAAGGCGCGGCTCGGCCTGAAGGACGTGCGGCTCGCGCTCGAGGCGGGCGATGCGCAGTCGGTGCCGCTGCCCATCGCGAGCGTGGTGCGCGACAGCCTGATCGAAGCGATCGCGCACGGCGACGGCGACAAGGATTTCGCGGTGCTCGGGCAGGTCGCGGCGCGCCGGGCGGGGCAGTGACGCGCCCGCGAGCGCCGGGCGCACCGCGCGCTGCCGCCTGCCGCCTGCCGCCTGCCATCGGACGATCGCCCGGCGGCAGGCAACTTCGCACGATCCCCGGCATAATCAACGTTTCCATTTCAGTTTCGAAAGTGGGGCGGCAATGAATCTGCATACGTGGTGGCTGTTCGTCGCGACGGTGTTCGTCGTGTCGGCGATTCCCGGTCCGAACATGCTGCTCGTGATGACGCACGGCGCGCGTCACGGGCTGCGGCGTTCGACGGCGACGATGGCGGGCTGCATGACGGCGCTCGTCGCGATGCTGTCGGTGTCCGCCGCGGGGCTCGGTGTGTTCCTCGAGGCTTGGCCCGCGATGTTCGATGCGCTGCGCTTCGCGGGCGCCGCGTATCTGATCTATCTGGGCGTGAAGGCGTGGCGCGCGCGCGTCGACGCGGAATCGGCGGCGGATGTCGCCGACGCCGCGCCGCCCTCGGGCCGCACGGCCGCCCCCGCGTCGCGCTGGGCGCTGTTTCGCAACGGCTTTCTCGTCGCGGGCAGCAATCCGAAGGCGATCCTGTTCGCCGCCGCGCTGCTGCCTCAGTTCATCGACGCGTCCGCACCGACGCTGCCGCAGTTCGGCATCCTCGTCGCGACGTTCGCGGTGATCGAGGTGAGCTGGTATCTCGTCTATGCGTCGTTCGGCACGCGGATCGGCGTGACGCTGCGCAGCGCGAACGTCGCAAAGGCGTTCAACCGGCTGACGGGCGGCCTGTTCGTCGGCTTCGGCGCGATGATGGCGCTCGTGCGGCACTGAGCGGGCGCATACACCGGCGAAACACGGCGCGCCGCTCACGCGCCGCATGAAAGAACGAGACGCTCCGCATCGGCGACGACGCGGGGCGTTGTCGTTTCAGCGCACCGCCTGCCCGCGCGCGCCGATCCGGTCGAGCGCGAGCGCGAACGCGGCGCCCGCGAACGCGAGGCCCACCGCGCACACCGCGCACACCGCGCACACCGCGCACACCGCGCACACCGCGCCCCAGCCGGCCCACGCTCATGCCGCGCCCGCAAGCATCGCGCCGAGCGATCCGCCGACGAAGAACAAGCCCACGAACAGGCCGTTGAGCCGCCCGTGCGTGGCGGGATTCAGCAGGTTGACCGCGCGGCGGCCGAGCGTTTGGTCGGCGACGACGCCTGCATCGAGCGCCGCCGCGCCGGCGACGAGCAGCGCGAGCGCAAGCGTCGGATGCGCGGCCGCGTCGAAGCCGCCCCAGCCCGCGCCCGCCATGCCGAGCACCATCCCCGCGGCGAGCATTGCCGCATGCGCGCCGCGCAATGCGCCGCGCTCCCAGCCGCGGTCGCCGGCCAGGCCCGCGAACGGCGTGACGATCGCGCCCGTCGCGCCCGCGAACGCGAACATCGCGATGCCGTGCAGCCCGAGATCGGCTCGTGTCGACGCTGCTCGGCGTGCAGCCGACGGCGCTTGTCGTCGCGCGCGATTTCGCGCTACCGCCGGGGCCGCTGCCGCTCGACGCGCTCGCGCGCTACCCATGGGTGCCGAGCCAGGACGGCTGCGGAATGCGCTCGGCGCTGAGCCGCGCGTTCAGCGCGGCGGGGCTGCCGTTCGACGTCGCGGTCGAGGCGTTCGGCTCGGACCTGCAACTGTCGCTCGTCGCGCGCGGCGCGCGGCTCGGCGTCGCGTCGGCGGCGGCGCTCGCGCGCAGCCCGCATCGCGGCGCGCTGCGGGTCGTCGAAACGGAGGACGTCGAGCCGGGAGTCAACGTGTGGCTCGTGCGCGGCGTGCTGCCGGGGCGGCTGATGCGGCCGGTCGAGCTGCTGCGCGAGCGGCTCGGCGCGGTGCTGGAGGAGGAAAGAAGCAGGCGATGGGGCGGCGAAGCGACAATGCCGGCAAATTAGAACCGGCATTCAAGGGAAAATCCGTATTTTCTGGATGGAAATGTTGCATTGCGTCAAACAAACGGGTATAGTTCGAACCGTCTCCTCCATGTCTCCTCTGATATGGATTCAGCCCGCCTCTTCAGGCGGGCTTTTTTTTGCCCGCTTTTTACCCGCGTGTTGTTTGCGTGTTGCCCGCGCGAACCCGAGGCCGCGTCCGCGCGGGCGGCCCCCCCGACTCAGAACTTGTAGGTCACGGCGACGAAGCTGACGATCGGGTCCGCCTTCAGCTCGTTTTTCGATTCCGCCAGCACCGTGCCGTCGGCGGCCTTGATCGTCACGGTCGACGTCGTCTTCAGCGGAATGTACGTGACCGACGCGAGCAGGCCCCAGTGGTCGGTGAAGTTGTACGTGATGCCCGCGTTGAACACCGGCTGCCATGACGACGACGCCTTCGCCGACACCTGCGTCGGCCCCGGCTTGCCTGCGCCCGCGGCGAGCACCGCGCCGAGATTGTCCTGCGTCGACTTCACGAAGTTGCGGTTCAACTGAAGGTCGCTGAACCAGTTGTACGACACGCCGATGCCGACGAAGGGCCGCACCTTCGACGTCGCCTGCAGGAAGTAGTACTGGAACAGTACGGCCGGGCTCCACTGGCGCACGCTCTTGACGATCGGGTTGATCTGCGGATCGCCGAGGTTCTGCGACGCGAGCGCGCCCGCCGGGCCGGGCGGGCGGATCGTGCCTTGCCCCGTGATCTTGAAGACGGGCGGCACGCCCGCCA
Source organism: Burkholderia sp. ABCPW 111 (assembly GCF_000773065.1). Lineage (NCBI taxonomy): Bacteria > Pseudomonadati > Pseudomonadota > Betaproteobacteria > Burkholderiales > Burkholderiaceae > Burkholderia > Burkholderia sp. ABCPW 111. Next base: position 63,168 of record NZ_JPWT01000057.1, read on the forward strand.
CCGTCGTGACCGCGATGTTGTCCGTGAGGAAGTGGCTCGTCGTCAGGCCGACCGTGTCCGCGCCGCTCGTGCGCGTGCCGGTGCCCGGCGACGTGAACGACCCCGTCAGCCCGAGCGGCGTGTTGATCGGCGTCGGCGCGACGCTCGTCGTGAGCGGGGTCGTGCTTTGCTGCGGCATCACATGGAACCAGCCGAGCGTGACGACATTGCTGCCCGCGCTTTGCGCGTGAGCGGCGAGCGGCGTCAGCGCGGCGGCGCCGAGCGCCGCGCACAGTGCTTTTTTCATAAGGCCTCCCGAGCGCCGCTTATTGCACGAACGCGCCGACCGTGAAGTACGGCGACGACGAGTTGGACATGTCGAGGAAGCCGAATGCCCCGCCCGCGCCCGTGAAGATGAACTTGCCGGTCGGCGCCGAGCTGCTCGCGCCTACGTGCGACGACGTGATCGTGCCCGGCACCGTCTGCGTGTAGTCGAGATTGAGCGCGGTGGCGAGCGACGCCTGCGACGCATTGAACGGATCGAGAATCGTCGCCTGCTTGTCGACGAGCACCGTCGAGCGGTAGTCGAACTGGCTGTCGACGCCGATGTATTCGCCGTTGACGAACCCGACGTTGATCGCCGTCTGCGGCGCGAGGAGCGAGATGCTCGATTCGTCGTCGGCGGTGAGGCCCGGCACGCCGTTCGCATCGGGCGTCGGGTTCGGGTTCGCGACGCCCGTGCGGATCAACACCGGCACGAGCTGCTTGTTCACCTTGCCGACGATGAGGAAGCCCTTCGCTTGCGGCACCGTCGCGAGCGTCGGCTTCAACTGGCTCTGGAAGTGGTCCGTCTCGAACGCGCCGGTGCCGTTCGACGATTGCGCGAGGTTCGTGCCGGGCTGGCGGCAGGTGCCCGCATAGATGCCCGTCGAATCGCAGCGGGTCCAGGTGCCGTCGGGGTTGATCGTCACCTTCGCGTCGATCGTCGCGGGCGCGAAGCTTTGCGAGGCCACCTGGCCGTAGCCGAGCTCGCTGTACGTGCCGGCGATGTTGGCGATGTTCGTTTCGAGCGACGAGAACGCGATGAACGGATAGTACGGGAACTTGGTGTCCGGAATCGCGCCCTGGCCGAGCAGGCCGCCGTACTGAAGCTCCGCGCCGGGAATCGTGCCGCCGACGATGCCCATGCCGAGGAAGATGCGCGCCGGCCGGTTCGGATCGAGGCTCGCGCCGTTCAGACGGAACGAGCAGTTGTTGAGCTTTTGCGTCGGCAGCAAGGTTTCCTGCGTGAGCGTGCCGCTTTGGGTCGTGCCCGCGCGCGACGGCGCCGCGGTGCCCGTCGTTTGCGGAATCGGCGACGCGACGAAGGTGATCTGCCAGGTCATCTTCGTCGTGTCGATCTGCAGTTTGACGAGTTCGCCGTCGCCGCCGCCGCCCGTGTAGACCGTGCCGTAGTCGACCGTCGACGGGCACAGCGCGGTTTCGACGAGCGGCTGCGAATCGCTGCCGCCGCCACCGCCGCTGCACGCCGAGATGAAGGGCGCGGCGCATGCCATCGCCAGGATCAGATTCCGCTGCTTCATGTTGCTCCTCCAAACTCCAGAATTGTCTTTATCCGGCGGCCGGCTCCCTTGCGGCCGCTCTCGATATCGCCCGCTGCGGCGCGGCCCGGCGCGATGCGTGTCGCCGGGCCGCGCGTGCGGGTCTCGTTACTTGCTGACTTGCGCGCCGACGCCGAAGTAAGGCGCGGACGGCGTCTGGCCGGCGATCGCCGAGCTCTGCGTGATCCCGCCGTTGACGGTGCCCTGGATCAGCGTCGCGAACAGCCCGCCGTTCGCGATCACGAAGCCCGACGCCGACGTGTCGGTCGTCGTCGCGCCGAGCAGGCCCGGCGTCGACTGGCCGTAGTCGAGGTTGAAGCCGGTTTCCGCCTGCTGCGTGCTCGGATTGACGAACGTGCCCGTCGTCCCCTTGACCACCGTCGCCGTGTACTTGAAGTTCGAGTCCGCGCCCGCGTAGCCGCCGTCGACGCTGCCGAGCGCGAGCGCCGTCGCCGGCCCGAGCACCGCGATGCCCGATTCGTCGTCGACTTGCGCGTCGGTGTGCAGCGGCGGCGTGCCGAGGTTCACGTTGCCCGTGCGCACGACGACGGGCACGGTCGCGCCGTTCAGCTGGCCGAGCACCATGTGCGCGACCGCCGACTTGCCCGTCGCGCCGATGAGCGGCAGCTGCGTCTGCGGCAGGATCTGCGGCGCCTGCGTGCTGTTGAAGTAGCCGCTGCCGCTCGACGCCCACGGGTTGCCCGTCGTCATGCAGCCCGACGCGCTCGTCGACGTGCACGCACCGTTCGAATCGAATGTCTCGTTCGCGTTGACGCCCTTCGTCGCGTAGTTGCTCGACGGCACCGAGTGGTATAGCAGCGCGTTGTACGTGCCCGCGAGCTTCGTCACGTCGGTCGTCGTGTTCGAGAAGGCGAGGAACGGATAGAAATCGAAGTGACGCTGCGGCACCTGGCCGATGTTCTGCAGCACGCCCGGGATGATCGTGAGGCCGCTGTACTGGACCGTCGCGCCCGGGATGCCGCCGCCCGCGACGCCGAAGCCGACGAGGATCATCGGCGGGTTCGCCTGGTTGAAGTCGGCTGCGGTGGAGTAGGTCGAGTTCGTCGCGGGGGAGGTGCCGCTGCCCGGCAGCAGCACGAACGCGCAGCGCGTCTGCTCGGCGGTGGGCAGCGTGCCCGCGGGCGGATGCGCGACGCTGCCCGTGATCGTCGTGCCGGCGCGAGTGGGCGTGACGGTGCCGGTCGCGAGCGGAATCGGGGATTCGAGCCACTTGAGCGTGTACGTCATCGTGGTCGCGTTGATGTTCAGGCTCACGATCTCGCCGCTGCCAGCGCCGCCGAGATACGTGCTGCCGGCGATGTCCGCGGTGGCGGGGCAGAGCGACGTGTTGCCGGCCGCCGAACCGGGCGCGCCTTGGGCGCCGCAGCTTGCGCCCGAGCATTGCGGAACGGCGATGGGGGCAGGGGTGCCGCCGCCCCCTCCACTACAAGCGGCAAACAAAGGGGCGACGGCTATGGCCATTGCCACCCCTTTCGAAAAGGCGTCCGACATGCCTCTGTCTCCAATGTGTTTAATTGTGTGGGCTAATTTGGCCGTGTCGTTTTCAGCTGTCAATCGACGGAACCGTCTAACCAACACGATTTAAACAATTCACCGTATTCGGGATGCCGAAACAACGGGCTGGGGAGGGGGAATTAAAACGAGATTAGCGTTTGAAATTGGTTGCGGCGGATGCGGTGTCCCTTGTTTTTACAGGGTTTTGTTCGCGGGATACGGCGTTGGATCAACCGTTTAAAGCACGCGCATCGGGTGAATCCCTATCCGGGATAATCATGACGTTTTGAAATTTTCGAGATTTATTTTCGAGTGGGAATGAAAGTTTGTAAATATCTGTGAGCGCCGCGACATTATTTAAAGAACTTTCGGTTTCCATTCGATGCAATGAAAAAGCCGGCCACTCGGGCCGGCTTTTCTCGTGTTGCAAGCTTTGCGCCGTTCAGCGCTCGAGTCCCGTGTCCTCGGCTGCGCCGACGTTGAGGTTCATGCACTGGATCGCGGCGCCCGACGCGCCCTTGCCGAGGTTGTCGAGCCGTGCGAGCGTGACGAAGCGCTCCGCCGTGCCGAACACGAAGAGGTCGACGCGGTTCGTGCCGTTGTTCGCCTGCACGTCGAAGAAGCCGTCGTCGAGATTTTCGGCCGCGTCGTACGGCGCGACGCGCACGAACGCCTCGCCCGCGTAATGCTCGGCGAGCACGCGCTGCACGTCCTGCGGCGTCACGCGCTTGGCGAGCTGGCTCGGCGTGAAGTACGTGGTGACGGCGAGCCCCTTGTAGAACGGCCCGACGATCGGCGTGAAGATCGGCGCGCTCGCGAGGCCCGTGTGCGCGGCCATCTCCGGCAGGTGCTTGTGCGCGAGGCCGAGCGCGTATGCACGCGGGGCCGCGAGCTTCGCGCCGCCCGCTTCGTAATCGGCGATCATCTTCTTGCCGCCGCCGCTGTAGCCCGTGATCGAGTAGCTGTGCGCGGCGAAGCCCGGCGCGACGACGCCCGCATCGACGAGCGGGCGCATCGCGAGCACGAACGCCGACGCGTGGCAGCCCGGCACCGCGATGCGCTTCGCGGTGCGGATGCGCTCGCGCTGCGCGCGGTTCAGCTCGGGCAGGCCGTACGCCCAGTCGGCGCTCGTGCGGAACGCGGTGCTCGCGTCGATCAGCGTCGTGTTCGGATTTTCGACGAGCGCCGCCGACTCGCGCGACGCGACGTCGGGCAGGCACAGGAACGTGACGTCCGATGCGTTGATGAGGCGGCGGCGCTCGTCGACGTCCTTGCGCAACGCTTCGTCGATGCGCAGGATTTCGATGTCGTCGCGCGCGGACAGATATTCGAAGATCTTCAGGCCGGTCGTGCCTTCCTGGCCGTCGACAAAAACTTTCGTGCTCATCTCGCTCTCGCTGGATCGGGGCGGGCGGCGCGCTGCCGCCGTGAAAACCGCCATTTTAAGGCGTGATGCGCGGCATCGTAACCGGCCGGCCGAAAAAAGCCGGCCGGGCCGCGCTTGCGATCCGGCCCCTTGGCGGATCGCCGCGCGTCACTTGCCGGCGAGCCAGCGGGCGGTTGCCGCCGCGACGCGCGCGCCGAACGCCTTCGCGGTGTCGAGATCGCCGCTCGCGGGCGCCTCGTCCGGCGACGCGTCGGACGGCGATTGCGCGAGCAGGCCGGTGAAGCCGCCCGCGTAGTTGATGTCGTTGCGCGTCGACGCCTTCGTGTTCGCGGGCAGCAGGCCCGTGCCGACCCACACCATCCCATGCTGCATCGCGAGCGTGACGAAGTATTGAATCGTCGAGAACTTGTCGCCGTTCATCGACGCGGAGTTCGTGAAGCCCGCCGCGATCTTGTCCTTCCATTTCTGGCCGAACCATGCTTTCGACGTCGCGTCGGCGAATTTCTTGAAGTCGGCCGACGGGCCGCCCATGTAGGTCGGCGCGCCGAAGACGATCGCGTCGGCCGCGTCGAGCGCGGCCCAGCCGGCGTCGTCGAGATCGCCGACGGCGACGAGCCGCGCGTTCGCGCCCGCGTCCTGCGCGCCCGCGAGCACCGATTCGGCGAGCTTCTTGGTGTGGCCGTAGCCGCTGTGATAGACGATGACGATGTTCGACATTCCCGTTTCTCCATGATGAGACGACGAAACCGCGCGCCCCGTGACGGGCCGCGCGGCGGACGATGGCCGACCTCGGCGACGCGCGCGGACGGCCGGCGCAAAAAGTCTAGCGGTGCGAAGCATCTCGCACGATCGCTGTCGCGCACGACTGAATTTCGTGAACGGCGCGAATCGCGCCGCGCTTCGCCGCAGACTAGCGGCCGTATGTGACGACGAGCTGCGCGGAGCCGATCGACTCGGTGCCGATCTCGTGGTCGAACATCTGAGCGGGGCGGCCCGTCGCGACGCGCAGGTCGGTGGCCTTCAGCGCGTGGACGGTGATCACGTAGCGGTGCGGTTTGCCGGGCGGCGGACATGGGCCGCCGTAGCCGTCGATGCCGAAATCGTTGCGCGCCTCGGTCGCGCCGAGCTTGCGCAGGAAGCCGGACGCGCTCGCGTCGGCGGGCAGGCTCGAGACGCTCGCCGGGATGCCGGCGACCGCCCAGTGCCACCAGCCGCGGCCGGGCGCGTCGGGATCGAACATCGTGACGGCGAAGCCCTTCGTGCCGGGCGGCGGATTGCGCCACGCGAGCTGCGGCGAGCGGTTGCCGCCCTTGCAGTCGCCCTGATTGAAGACGTGCGACGCGCCGACGCGGCCGCCGGGGCGCAGGTCGTCGCTCGTGAGCACGAACGCGTCTTCGGCGCGCGCACGCGGGCCGCCGAGGATGCCGAAGAAGGAAGCGCAGGCGAAGGCGAGCGCGAGCAGACGACGGGGCGAACCTGGCGGAACGACTCGGCGACCCACGCGCATATGGCCCTTCTCCCGTCACTGGTGCCGGGGCGGCCCGGCGCTGATCGTTGTCGAGATGTGATGCTCGAACCCGAATATGAGGGCAAGTCTAGCATTAGGGGACGCATGGCGGACGTCGTCGCGTCAACTTCGCGTGAGCGGGCCGGCGCGGCGGGTGCAGGCGGGCGCAGGCGGCGGGAAACGCGAAGAGACGGCGCAGGAAGGGCGGCCGTCGCCACCGGCGAGCGCGCGCATAAAAAACGCCGGCCGTCGTCGACGGCCGGCGTTTTTCGGCATCTTCGCGGGCGCGGGCGGACGGGCCGCCGCCGGCGATGCGGGCTCGCGTTACTCCTGCGCGCCCGTCGCGCCGCCGTGCGCGGCCGACCATTCGGCCGGCGAGTGCAGGAATTTCTCGACTTCGTCGAGCGTCTTCGTCTCGAAGTAGCCCGACGCCTTCGCGACGCGCAGCACGTCCCACCAGGTCGCGAGCGCGTGCAGGTCGACGTCGATGTCCTTCAGCACCGACACGCTTTCCTTGAAGATGTTGTAGTGGAACAGCACGAAGCAGTGGTTCACCGTCGCGCCCGCCGTGCGCAGCGCGTTGATGAAGTTGATCTTGCTGCGGCTGTCGGTCGTCAGGTCCTCGACGAGCAGCACGCGCGAGCCTTCCTCCAGATAGCCCTCGATCTGCGCGTTGCGGCCGAAACCCTTCGGCTTTTTACGCACGTACTGCATCGGCAGCATCATCCGGTCGGCGATCCACGCGGCGAACGGGATGCCGGCGGTTTCGCCGCCCGCCACCGCGTCGATCTGCTCGAAGCCGACGTCGCGCAGGATCGTCGCCTCGGCCATCTCCATCAGGCCGCGGCGCACGCGCGGAAACGAGATCAGCTTGCGGCAGTCGATGTAGACCGGGCTCGCCCATCCGGACGTGAAGATGAAGGGCTTGTCGGCGTTGAAGTGCACCGCTTGCACTTCGAGCAGCATTTTGGCGGTCGTGTCGGAGATCGTCTGACGATCGAAGCCTGTCATGGGCGTTCCTTGGTGATGAGCGAGGGGCGGGCGCGGGCCCGGTGGCGCAGCTCGCGTGATTCCTGCCGTGAGGGCCGGGCTGCGGGCCGACGTGGGCGATGGCCGCCGGCGTCGAGCCGCTTCGCTGCGCGCGTAGCCCGCTATTTTACCCGATTTGCGCCCTTTTCGAGACGCCCGGCGGCGGCGGATTATCCGCGCCCGGACGGCGGTCCCGGGCGCGGGGCGGGCGTTGCGGCGCGCGGATGCTCCGCCGCCTTGCGGCATTGAAAGGAAGTACGCCGAAACGATGGCCTTGCGCGGCGCAGCAACTGGCGCGCGTGCGCGAGGTGTACACTAAGCGACCCTCTAAGTATTTGCTCGGTGCTTTGTACTCCCCGCTTGCCACCCGCCAAGGTTCGAAGCCGCGCCGATCCGGCGCGCGACGGACGCCGCAGTCGACCATCCCCTCGATTTCCGCATCCGCGGCTCCCGGTGCTCGGTACTGAGTCTTCAAAATTTCGCATGTCTCTCGCAGGTCAACCATGGACGAACAACTGAAGCAAAGCGCTCTCGCTTATCACCAGAATCCGAAACCCGGCAAGATTTCGGTCACGCCCACGAAGCCGCTGTCGAACCAGCTCGATCTGTCGCTCGCATATTCGCCCGGCGTCGCGGCCGCGTGCGAGGCGATCCACGCGGACCCGCTCGACGCGCAGAAGTACACGTCGCGCGGCAACCTCGTCGGCGTCGTGACGAACGGCACCGCGGTGCTCGGCCTCGGCAACATCGGCCCGCTCGCCGCGAAGCCGGTGATGGAGGGCAAGGGGTGCCTGTTCAAGAAATTCGCGGGCATCGACGTGTTCGACATCGAACTCTCCGAGTCCGATCCGGACAAGCTCGTCGATGCGATCGCGATGCTCGAGCCGACGCTCGGCGGCATCAATCTCGAAGACATCAAGGCGCCCGAGTGCTTCTACATCGAGCAGAAGCTGCGCGAGCGGATGAAGATTCCCGTCTTCCACGACGATCAGCACGGCACCGCGATCATCGCGTCGGCGGCGATCCTGAACGGCCTGAAGGTGGTCGGCAAGGACCTGTCGAGCGTGAAGCTCGTGTGCTCGGGCGCGGGCGCGGCGGCGATCGCGTGTCTCGACCTGCTCGTGAAGCTCGGCCTGTCCAAGTCGAACGTGCTCGTTTGCGACTCGAAAGGCGTGATCTACGAAGGCCGCGGCAATCTCGATCCGTCGAAGCAGCGCTACGCGGTGACGACCGACGCGCGCACGCTCGCCGACGCGATTCGCGATGCGGACGTGTTCCTCGGCTGCTCGAGCGCGGGCGTGCTGAAGCAGGACATGGTGAAGACGATGGCGGACAAGCCGCTCATCCTCGCGCTCGCGAACCCGGAGCCGGAAATCCGCCCGGAAGACGCGAAGGCGGTGCGCCCGGACGCGATCGTCGCGACGGGCCGCTCCGATTATCCGAACCAGGTCAACAACGTCCTGTGCTTCCCGTTCATTTTCCGCGGCGCGCTCGACGTCGGCGCGACGACGATCACCGAGGAGATGAAGCTCGCGTGCGTGCGCGCGATCGCCGAGCTCGCGCAGGAAACCGATCAGAGCGAGGAAGTCGCGAAGGCGTATGAAGGCCATTCGCTCGAATTCGGCCCGGAATACCTGATTCCGAAGCCGTTCGATCCGCGCCTCATCATCAAGATCGCGCCCGCCGTCGCGCAGGCCGCGATGGATTCGGGCGTGGCCACCCGCCCGATCGCCGACATGGACGCGTACCGCGAGCAACTCGGCGCGACCGTCTACCGCACCGGCATGGTGATGCGCCCCGTGTTCGCCACCGCGAAGACGAAGACCGCGCGCATCGTGTTCGCCGAGGGCGAGGACGAGCGCGTGCTGCGCGCCGCGCAGTTCGTGCTGCAAGAGAAGATCGCGAAGCCGATCATCGTCGGCCGTCCGTCCGTCGTCGAGATGCGTCTGAAGAAGATCGGCTCGAAGCTCGTGGGCGGAGCCGATTTCGAGATCGTCAATCCGGAAGACGATCCGCGCTACCAGCAATGCTGGCAGGCGTACCACGAGATGGGCGCGCGCGACGGCGTGACGCCGGAAGTCGCGAAGGCCGCGCTGCGCAAGTTCAACACGCTGATCGGCGCGATCCTCGTGCACCTCGGCGACGCGGACGGCATGATCTGCGGGATGATCGACACGTACCACAGCCACCTGAAGTTCATCGAGCAGGTGCTCGGCCGCGCGAAGGGCGCCGAGCACTTCGCGGCGATGAACCTGCTGATGCTGCCGGGCCGCAACCTGTTCATGTGCGATACCTACGTGAACGAGCAGCCGAGCGCCGAGCAGCTCGCCGACATGACGATCCAGGCGGCGGCCGAGATCGAGCGTTTCGGCATCACGCCGAAGGCGGCGCTGCTGTCGAACTCGAACTTCGGCAGCGCGCCGTCGGCGTCGTCGCGCCGAATGGCGGACGCGCGCAAGCTGATTGTCGAGCGCGCGCCGAACCTTGAGGTCGACGGCGAAATGCACGGCGACGCGGCGCTGTCCGAAGTGGTTCGCAAGGCCGCGTTCCCCGGCACGACGCTCACGGGCGAGGCGAACCTCCTGATCATGCCGAACGTCGAGGCGGCGAACATCGCGTACAACCTGCTGAAGATGGTGGGCGGCGAAGGCGTGACGGTCGGCCCGTTCCTGCTCGGCGCGGCGAAGCCCGTGCACATCCTGACGCCGGCTGCGACGGTGCGCCGGATCATCAACATGACGGCCGTCGCGGCGGCGAACGTGCAGGTGAAGTAACGCGCGCGGAGGCGAGCGCCGCGAGCCGTGACGGCCTGCGGCGCGCCGAAACGAACAGGAAGGCGGCCGCCCGGCCGCACCGCACCTCGGAAGTTGTGCATCCAGCTTTGAGGTCGGTTCAGTCGGGCGGCCGCCTTTTTCTTTGCGTCGGCGCGCGGGACGTCATTGCGATGCCGACGCAACCGCGTCGCGCGCGCGATCCGTCGTCACGCGACGTTGCGCGTCTGCCCGCCCTCCGGCGAGCGCCACCGCGCGAGCAGCCGCGTCCACTTCGCGCGCACCGCGTGCACGTTGTTCTCCTTCACGTGCCCATATCCACGAATGCCGTCGGGCAGGCTCGCGAGCTCGATCGCGAGCGGCAGCGTGTCGCGCGTGAGCCGGCCGCCGATCAGCTCGCTCACGAGCGCCTCGTATTCGCCGATCAGCGCGCGCTCGGTGCGCCGTTCGTCGGTGCGGCCGAACACGTCGAGCGCCGTTCCGCGCAGAAACTTCAGCTTCGCGAGCACGCGGAACGCCTGCATCAACCACGGGCCGTATTGCTGCTTCACGAGACGGCCGTGCGCATCCTTCTTCGCGAACAGCGGCGGCGCGAGGTGGAACCTGAGCTTCCAGTCGCCTTCGAACTGCTCGGCGAGCTTCGCGACGAACGCCGGATCGGCGTGCAGCCGCGCGACTTCGTACTCGTCCTTGTACGCCATCAGCTTGTACAGATTGCGCGCGACGGCCTCGGTGAGCGGCTCCTGCGCGGCCTCGCCGCCGAGCGCCCGCTCGGCTTCGCGCACCTTGTCGACGACGGCCGAGAAGCGCGTCGCGTACGCGGCGTTCTGATACGCGCGCAGATGCTCGGCGCGCGTCGCGATCAGCGCGTCGATCGCCTTTTTCGTGTGCAGCGCGATCACCGTCGCGCCGGCCTGCGCACCGCCCGCCGCCGCCGCGCGCACGCTCGCCGGATCGAACGCGGCGCGGCGGCCCCATTCGAACGCCGCGCGGTTCTGCTCGATCTGCACGCCGTTCAGCTCGATCGCGCGCACGAGCGACGCATGCGTGAGCGGCAGCCAGCCGCGCTGCCACGCGTAGCCGAGCACGAACGGGTTCGTGTAGATCGCGTCGCCGAGCAGCGCGACCGCGAAGTGGTTCGCGTCGACGAGGTCGACCGCGTCGCCCGCCGCCGCGCGAATGTCGAGCTCGGCGCTCGCGCCCGGGAACGACCACAACGGATTCTTGATGAACTCGGCGGTCGGCGTCTTCGCGCTGTTGACGACGACGCGCGTCGCGCCATGGCGCATTCGCGACGTGCATTCGTCGCCGGCCGTGACGATCGCGTCGCAGCCGATCACGAGATCGGCCTCGCCCATCGCGATGCGGGTGGCGTGGATGTCGGCGGGCGCGTGCGAGATCTGGACGTGGCTCATCACAGCGCCGCCCTTTTGCGCGAGGCCCGTCACGTCGAGCACCGTCACGCCCTTGCTTTCGAGGTGCGCGGCCATTCCGAGCAGCGCGCCGATCGTCACGACGCCCGTGCCGCCGACGCCCGTGACGAGCACGCCGTACGCGCGATCGATCGCAGGCAGCGCGGGCTCGGGGATCGGCGGCAGCGCGCTCGCGTCCACCGACACGGCCTTCGGCTTGCGCAGCTTGCCGCCCTCGACGGTCACGAAGCTCGGGCAGAAGCCCTTCACGCACGAGAAGTCCTTGTTGCAGGTCGATTGGTTGATCTGCCGCTTCGTGCCGAATTCGGTGTCGAGCGGCTCGACCGACAGGCAGTTCGACTGCACCGAGCAGTCGCCGCAGCCTTCGCAGACCGCCTCGTTGATCACGACGCGCTTGGCCGGGTCCGGGTACGCGCCGCGCTTGCGGCGCCGGCGCTTCTCGGTCGCGCAGGTCTGGTCGTAGATCAGGATCGTCGTGCCTTCGATCTCGCGCAGCGTGCGCTGGACGTCGTCGAGCTGGTCGCGATGGTGGATCGTCACGCCCGGCGCGAGCAGCGACGCGTGGCCGTCGTATTTCTGCGGCTCGTCGGTGACGATCACGATCTTCCTCGCGCCTTCGGACGCAAGCTGGTGCGTGATCTGCGGCACCGTCAGCACGCCGTCGACGGGCTGGCCGCCCGTCATCGCGACCGCGTCGTTATAGAGAATCTTGTACGTGATGTTCGCCTTCGACGCGATCGCCGCGCGAATCGCGAGGAGGCCGGAGTGGAAGTAGGTGCCGTCGCCCAGATTCGCGAACACGTGCTTTTCGTCGGTAAACGGCGCCTGGCCGATCCACGGCACGCCTTCGCCGCCCATCTGGCTGAACGTGCTCGTGTTGCGGTCCATCCACACGGTCATGTAATGGCAGCCGATGCCCGCGATCGCGCGCGAGCCTTCCGGCACGTTCGTCGACGTGTTGTGCGGGCACCCGGAGCAGAACCACGGCTTGCGCTCGGCGCTCACGTGCGGCTTCGCGAGCGCGGTTTCCTTCGCGTGAATCACCGCGATCCGCGCGGCGACGCGTGCGCGCACGTCGGGCGGCAGCTCGAACTTTTCGAGGCGCGTCGCGATCGCCTTCGCGATGATCGCGGGCGACAGCTCGTAATGCGCGGGCAGCAGCCAGTTGCCCATCGGCACCGACCATTCGCCGCCCGCGCCGTCCTTTTCGTCGAACTTGCCGAACACGCGCGGACGTTGGCCGTCCGGCCAGTTGTACAGTTCTTCCTTGATCGCGTATTCGAGAATCTGGCGCTTTTCCTCGACGACGAGAATTTCGTCGAGCCCGCGCGCGAATGCCTGCGCGCCTTGCGCTTCGAGCGGCCATACGCAGCCGACCTTGTAGAGGCGAATGCCGATCCGCGCGCAGGTTTCGTCGTCGAGGCCGAGGTCGACGAGCGCCTGACGCACGTCGAGATACGCCTTGCCGCCCGTAATGATGCCGAAGCGCGCGTTCGGCGAATCGATCTCGATGCGGTCGAGCTTGTTCGCGCGCACGTACGCGAGCGCCGCGTACCACTTGTAGTCGAGGAGGCGCGCTTCCTGCACGAGAGGCGGATCGGGCCAGCGGATGTTCAGGCCGCCGTCGGGCATCGCGAAGTCGGTGGGCAGCACGATCTCGGTGCGATGCGGGTCGATGTCGACGGAGGCCGACGATTCGACGACGTCCGTCACGCACTTGAGCGCGACCCAAAGGCCCGAATAGCGGCTCATCGCCCAGCCGTGCAACCCGAAGTCCAGATATTCCTGCACGTTCGACGGGAACAGCACGGGCAGCCCGCACGCCTTGAAGATGTGCTCGGATTGATGGGCGAGCGTCGACGACTTCGCCGCGTGATCGTCGCCCGCGAGCACGAGCACGCCGCCGTGCGGTGCGGAGCCGGCCGAGTTCGCGTGCTTGAACACGTCGCCCGTGCGGTCGACGCCCGGGCCCTTGCCGTACCACATCGCGAACACGCCGTCGTGCTTCGCGCCCGGATACAGGTTGACTTGCTGCGATCCCCAGACGGCCGTCGCCGCGAGGTCTTCGTTGAGGCCGGGCTGGAACACGATCCGGTGCGCGGCGAGGTGCTGCTTCGCCTTCCACAACGACAAATCGAGCCCGCCGAGCGGCGAGCCGCGGTAGCCGGAAATGAAGCCGGCGGTGTTCAGGCCCGCGGCGCGATCGCGCTCCTGCTGGAGCATCGGCAGGCGCACGAGCGCCTGGATGCCGCTCATGTACGCGCGGCCGCGTTCGAGCGTGTATTTGTCGTCTAGCGTGACGGATTGCAGCGCGGCTTCGAGCGATGCGCGCTGGCCTGCGTCTAGCGGGGCATTCATGCAGTGTCTCCTCACCCGGTTCGGGATCGCCAAAACTATCGGCGCGTCGGCGTCTTGTGGACGCGTTGGTCGGCCCGAATATTGGCGGGTTTCGTTCGATGGTAGCACTGGGAAAAACCCGCCGCATTGTTTCAATAATGAGTGCCGAGTGACCCGAAATCGAGAGGAATCAATGCGTTACAGGCTGTAAAAGCATGTAAAACGGCGGGCCTCGCGCGGCGATTGCCGTTAGTCTCTAGGGCCCTGTCCGGTTGTGACGGCGGCGCGGGCTCGCGTCGGCGCCGCGAACGCACACGGACGGTTGCAATGGAGGTGCAATGAAGACTCGAAATATCCAGAATTTCCTGATGGTGTCGGCGGCGTTTTTCGCGATGAGCGGCACCGCGCGCTCGGAAGGCGCAAGCGTGCTGGCGACGGCGAGCACCCAGATGCTGCAGCTCGCGGCAGCCGGTGCGCCGGCGCCGGCGCTCGCGAGCGCCGTGACGAACGAACGCGGCGCGGCGCAGAAGTAGGCCGCGGCGGCGCAGCGGCGGGCGATTGCCGGCCTCGTCGCGCGATGATCGGCCATGCAAAAGGGCGGGAATCCCGGGATTCCCGCCCTTTCCATTTAGACGTTCCGATTTGACGCCTCGATGTTTCGAGGCCTCTATGTCTTGACGCCCCGTCGCGAACAGGCCGCGCGCGGCGCCGCCTCGCTTACGCCTTGTCCTGCACGACGCCGCGGCGGATCTGGTCGAGCTCGATCGATTCGAACAGCGCCTTGAAGTTGCCCTCGCCGAAGCCCTGATTGCCCTTGCGCTGGATGATCTCGAAGAAGATCGGCCCGATCTGGTTCTCGGTGAAGATCTGCAGCAGCAGATCGTCGTGCGCGCCGTCGATCAGGATCTTGCGCTTCCTGAGCTCGTCGAGCGGCTCGCCGTGGTTCGGCACGCGGCGATCGACGAGCTCGTAGTACGTGTCGATCGTGTCGAGCAGCGTCACGCCCTTCGCGCGCAGGCCGTCGACCGCCTTGTAGATGTCGGCCGCGCCGAGCGCGATGTGCTGGATGCCTTCGCCGTGATATGCGTCGAGGTATTCCTGGATCTGGCCGGCCGTGTCCGAGCCTTCCTCGTTGATCGGAATCCGGATCTTGCCGCACGGCGACGTCATCGCCTTCGATTTCACGCCCGTCACCTTGCCTTCGATGTCGAAATAGCGCACCTCGCGGAAGTTGAACAGGCGCTCGTAGAACTCCGCCCATTCCTGCATGCGGCCGCGGTGGACGTTGTGCGTCAGGTGGTCGATGTAGGTGAGGCCGTGGCCGGCCGGGTTCGGATCGGCGCCCGGAATCGGCTCGAAGTCGACGTCGTAGATGCTGATGTCGCCGATCGCGCCCGGCTGCGCGCCGTTCTTGCCCTTCCAGCGGTCGACGAAATAGATCAGCGAATCGCCGATGCCCTTGATCGCCGGGATGTTCAGCTCCATCGGGCCCGTCTTGTTGTCGAAGCCCCATGCGCCCAGCTCGAGCGCGTGCTTGTACGCCTTCGCGGCGTCCTGCACGCGGAACGCGATCGCGCAGATCGACGGCCCGTGCAGCCGGGCGAAGCGCTGCGCGAACGAATCGGCTTCGGCGTTGATGATGAAGTTGATGTCGCCCTGGCGGTACAGCGTCACGTTCTTGTGGCGGTGCCGGGCGACGGCGGTGAAGCCCATGCGCTCGAACAGCTGGCCGAGCGCTTTCGGATCGGGCGCGGTGTATTCGATGAATTCGAAGCCGTCGGTGCCGACGGGGTTGTCCCAGGTGGGGATTTGCATGGCGTCTCCTAGCCCTCGACGGGGCACGCGTCTTGGTGAATGTCTGCGGCAAAGTGTAGCGGGCCGGGCCGGGTGGAAACTTGCGAACTTAGTCGCGTAACGCTACGCTTGCGCAATTTCTCGTCCGCGCGAACAGGCAGGGAGGCAGGAAATGGCGCACGTAGAATTGGATGCGATCGATCGGCGCATTCTTGCGATTCTTCAGGAGAACGGGCGTTTGTCGAATCAGGACATCGCCGAGCGGGTGAATCTGTCGCCGAGCCCTTGCCTGCGTCGGATTCGCCGGCTCGAGGAGCTGGGCGTGATCACCGGCTACGTCGCGCTGCTCGACCCGCAGAAGCTCGGGCTCGACCTGCTCGCGTACGTGAGCGTGCGGCTGGAAAAGCGCGGCGGCGCCGTGCCGGCGCGCGGCGACGAAACGCCCGCGCGCGCGGGCGCGACGCACGCCGAGCTGTTTCGCGCGGCCGTGCAGGCGTGGCCGGAGGTCGTCGCGTGTCACGCGATGACGGGCGATATGGACTATCTGTTGCGCGTGCAGGTCGAGGACATGGCGCATTTCTCGCGTTTCATGCAGGAGCAACTGCTGCACCATCCGTCGGTGATCGACGTGAAGACGAGTTTCTCGCTCGAGCGCTTCAAGGAGACCACCGCGTTGCCGATCCGCTGAATGCCGGAGCGCGGTCGGCCGAACGGCCGATATCGGCTGAGCGGCGCAAAAAAACGGGCGGTCCATGACGGGCCGCCCGTTTTTGTTTGCGCATCGGCGGATGCGATGCGCCGCGCGTTACGCGGTGAGGCCCGCGGGCAGCAGCGATTCGAAGATCTGCGTCGCGCGGCGCGCCTGGCGCTTGAGCGCGTAGTCGAACACGGCCGCCTGCTCCTGCATCATCTCGGCGATGATCGTCGAGTGGTCGGCGGGCGGCAGCGACAGGTACGCATCGGCTTCGCCGTACGCGTACTCGATGCGCATCCCCGATTTCTTCGCGATGTGCATCATCGTCGCGTTGCGCGACAGGCAGTGCATGTACAGCGTCGTGACGTGCGTGTTGCGGCTGCGGATCGCGGCGCGCTCGAAGAGCTTCGTGCCGACGCCTTGGCCGCGTGCGCTTTCGAGCACCGACACGCCGAACTCGGCGGTGCGCTTGTCGCCTTCGGCGGGCAGGTACGCGAGGTGGCCGACGCCGATCATCGCGAGTTCGTGATCGAACACGCCGAACACGGTGTCGCGGCCGAAGTCGATCGTGCGGACGTAGTTCTCGATCACGTGATCGGGCACCGCTTGGCCGAAGCGCAACAGGCGATCGTCGTCGTCGAGCGCGAGAAAATGGGTGAGCAGTTGTTGACGGTCGCCGGAAGCCAGTTCCCGAACGAGAACTGGCGCGGGACCGGCGATGCCGACCGCATCGGCAGGGCGAAGGTCTGGCTTGTTCATCGTGGGTTCCTCAAAAAAGACCGTACAGCTATTTGTGCAACGCAGCGCAATTTTAGCTGAATGGCCGTGCGGAGATTGGGGAAAACCCGGATGTTCGTGTCGAGCTTGGCCTCTAAATTCACCGATTGGTAAATATAAGCTTTTGTTTTTATTGATATTTTAAGGATTTTTGACGGAGGTGTGGGCAAAGCGTCGCACTGTTACGCTCACGCAACGCTTGCTGCTCCGCAATAAATCAGACGATTCAGCCGCCGAGGCCGTGCTCGATCATGCCGATCACCTGCTCGGCGAAATCGCGATAGCCGAGGCGCCCGCCCGGCTTCAGCCACGTGAACGTCCAGTTGATCATCCCGAACACCATCATCGTCACGGGCGTCTGGTTGTCCGTCGAGATCCGCTCCGGATACGCGCGCGCGAGCTGGCGCGCGAACGCGGCGACGATGTCGCGCTGGCGGTCGAGAATGATCCGGCGTTGCGCTTCCTCGAGATACTTCACGTCGTTCAGCAGCGCGACATGGCGGCTGTGCGACGTCTCGTATTCGGCGAGGAACGCGCGCACGAGTTCGGCGAACGCCTCGCGCTCGGTGAGCCCGCGCCGCTGGCTCGCGCCTTCGACCTCGGCGATGATCAGCATCAGCCGCTTCGTGTAGCGGTCGAGCAGATCGAACAGGATCGCTTCCTTGCCTTCGTAATAGTGATAGAGGCGCGCCTTCGACGTGCCGCTCGCGTTCGCGAGATCGGTCATCGACGTGCTCGGGTAGCTCGTCTGCGCGAACTTGGCGGCGGCGAGATCGAGGATCTGCTCGCGCTGGGATTCGTGATCGGGGGCTCGGGTGCGGGCCATGTGATTCGACGCGTGATGCGGGTTCGGGTTAGCGGGGAACGGCGACGGCGGGCGTGACGCGCAGCGTCGCCGTTTTCAGGTCTTCGATCGAGCGCGCGTCGCCCTGCAGTTCGACGCGGCCGGCCGCCGCGAGCTCGCGGCAGCGCCAGAACGCGATCACGTCGCCGACGAACAGGTGGCCGCGGTCGGCGAACGCCATCACCGCGCCGACCGTGCGCGCGGCGGGCCCCCATTCGTCGGGCGCGTGTTCGAGCACGAGCGCGTCGATGTCGGCGTAATGGCCGCTCTTGAACGTGTTGCAGATCCAGTAGCGCAGCTCGGCGTTCGTCTGTTTCGCTTCCTGCCATTCGAGCGCGAGCCGGCTGATCCGCAGCACCGAGATCGGCGCCGCCTCCGGCAGCTTCGCGGCGAGCTGCGCGGGCGAGAAGATGCCGGCGGCCGTCGCCTGGTCGGCGCGCAGCCGCACCCACGACTGTGGATCGTCGATGTCCGTGCTCGACAGCCGCACCTCGTTCAGGCGCTGCGGCGCGTTGCGCAGATGGTAGGCGACGCGCCGCAGCATCAGCTGATCGGCCACGCTGTGCGCGTGCCACACGACGATCTGGCCCGTGCCGGCCGCGAGCGCCTCGAGCTTCGCGAAATCGTCGCCGAGCCCCGCCGCCCAGTCCTGCTGCACGTCGCCGATCGCGCGTTCCCAGAACGCGGCGCGCACGTCCGGCGTATCGTCGGCGCCGCGCAGCGGGCCGACGGACAGATCGTCGAACAGCTCGACGACGCTTTCGTCGCGGCCCGCGTCGGCGAGCGCGATGCGCAGGGAAGCGGCGGCGGAGCCGCCCATGGTCACGTGGATGGTGCTCATTGGCCTGTCGTCAACATGAGAAAAGCCGCCCGGGTGCCGGCGCTTCGCGCGTCCGGCCCGCAGGCGGCCCCTAGTGTAAGCGAGATGGGGGGCGGCGCGTAACCGCGCGGCAAGACGCCGCTTACCGTTCGTCGTAACTGACGACCACCTTGCCGCTGACGGGATGGCACTGGCAGGTGAGCACGAAGCCGTCGGCGATTTCCCGCGGCTCGAGCGTGTAGTTCTTTTCCATCCGCACCTCGCCTTCGAGCACCTTCGCGCGGCACGTGCAGCACACGCCGCCCTTGCACGCGTACGGCAGCGCGAGGCCCGCGCGCAGCCCGACGTCGAGGAGGCTCACGCCTTCGTACGGCAGGCGCAGCTTGCGTTTCTTGCCGTCGAGCACGATTTCGAGATCGGCGGCGGGCGTGTCGTCGGTAATCTCGACGGCGGGCACGCCCGCCTGCGGCAGCGGCGTGCCGAAGCGCTCGACGTGCACCCGCTCGTGCGGCACGCCGGCCGCGGCGAGCGCGGCCTCGGCGGCGTCCATCATCGGCGCGGGGCCGCAGATGAACGCTTCGTCGATCGTCTCGGCCGGCACGAGCGAATCGATGAACGCCGCGCACTTCGCCTGATCGAGCACGCCGTTGAAGAGCTCGACGTCCTGCACGTCGTCCGACAGCACGTGATACAGCGCGAATCGCTGCATGAAGCGGTTCTTCAGATCCTCGAGCTCCTCGGCGAACATGATCGAATCGACGCTGCGGTTGCCGTAGATCAGCGTGAACGCGCTCCGCGGCTCGAGCTCGAGCGTCGTCTTGATGATCGCGAGCACGGGCGTGATCCCCGAGCCGCCCGCGAACGCGACGTACTGCTTGCCGTGCTCGGCGTTCAGGTGCGTGAAGAAGCGGCCGTCCGGCGTCATCACGTCGATCGTGTGGCCGGGCTCGAGCGTATCGAACGCGAAGTTCGAGAAGCGCCCGCCGCGCACGCGCTTGATGCCGATGCGCAACTCGCCGTCGCGGTCGTAGTCGGTCGTGCCGACGCAGATCGAGTATGAGCGGCGGGTCTCCTCGCCGTCGATATGCGCCTTCAGCGTGACGAACTGGCCTTGCGTGAAGCGGTACGCGTCGCGCAGCTCGGGCGGCACCTCGAACGACACCGTGACGGCGTCGGCGGTCTCGGGCCGCACGTCGCGGATGCGCAGCGGATGGAATTGCGGAGTCGCCATATTCAATAAGGTTTGAAGTAGTCGAAGGGTTCGCGGCAGTCGACGCAGCGGTAGAGCGCCTTGCACGCGGTCGACGCGAACTGCGCGAGCCGCTCGGTGTGCGCTGAGCCGCAGCGCGGGCAGACGGGCGCGGCGAGCGGCTTCGGCATGAAGCGGACGACGCGGCGGTGGGCAGGGCCGCCGTGCGCATCGCCGTCGCCGCCGTCGCCGCCATCGCCGCCGCACTGGCCGGCGGGCGGCGCGATGCCGTACGCGCGGAGTTTTTCGCGGGCGTCGGCGGTGATCCAGTCGGTCGTCCACGCGGGCGCGAGCACGGTCGCGATCCGGTGCGGCGCGACGCCGGCTTGCCGCAGCGCGGCGTCGATGTCCTCGGCGATCTGCTGCATCGCCGGGCAGCCGGAGTAGGTCGGCGTGATCACGACTTCGACGACGCCGTCGGCGGCGCGGCGCACGTCGCGCAGGATGCCGAGCTCGCGGATCGACACGACCGGGATTTCCGGATCGGGCACGGCTTCGAGCGCGTCCCATGCGCGGGCGACGAGCGGATCGTCGCCGCGGGCGGCGCGGCCGTCGCGCGGGCGGTCGACGGCGGCGGCCGTCGAGGCGAGGGCGGATGCGGGGAGGGCGGACATCGTCTGGCTCCGTCGTTCGTCATTCGTCGCGCGCGGCTTCACCAGGTCGCGCCCGGATGCTGGCGCGCGACGCTCTGCAACTCGGCGAGCAGATAACCCATGTGCTCCGAGTGCTCGCCGCGCTTGCCGGTCGACACGTACTGGCCGGCCGCGGGTGGCGCGAGCGTCGCCTCGGCGAGGGTCGCGTCGACGTCCGCGCGCCACGCCGGCTCGATCGACGCGATGGCGGGCCCGATGCCGGCCGCGGCCGCCGCGTCGTCGATCGCGTCCGCCGCGAAGAATTCGCGCGTATACGGCATCAGATAGTCGAGCGCGGCCTGCGCGCGGCGATGCGATTCGTCGGTGCCGTCGCCGAAGCGGATCAGCCATTCGCGCGCGTGGTGCTCGTGGTAGCGCGTCTCCTTCACCGATTTCGCCGCGATCGCCGCGAGTTGAGCGTCGCTCGACGTCTCGAGCGCAGTCCACACGTGCAGCATCAGCGCCGCGTAGAGGAAGTTGCGCGCGACGGTCACCGCATAGTCGAGCTCCGCGTGCGCGGTGCCGCTGAGCGGGCCGTAGTGCGGCAGCTCGACGAACGTGTAGTTCGCGAATTCGCGCTCGGTGCGCGAGTACGCATAGTCGTCCTCGGTCCGCGCGGCGCCGCTGAGCTGCCGTTCGAGCTCGGCCGCGTGCGTATACAGCAGGCGCGCCTGGCCGATCAGGTCGAGGCTCATGTTCGTGAGCGCGATGTCTTCCTCGAGGACAGGGCCGTGCCCGCACCATTCGGCGTTGCGCTGACCGAGGATCAGCGCGTTGTCGGCGAGGCGCAGCACGTAGGCGAGATGTTGTGGGGTCGTCGTCATGGCCTGCCGCTCACATGTGGTTGACTTCGTCGGGCAGCGTGTAGAAGGTCGGATGGCGATAGATCTTGTCGCCCGCCGGCTCGAACATCTCGGCCTTCTCGTTCGGATCGGACGCGGTGATCGCCGCCGACGGCACGACCCAGATGCTCACGCCTTCCTGGCGGCGCGTGTAGACGTCGCGCGCCATGTGCAGCGCCATCGACGCGTCGGCCGCGTGCAGGCTTCCGCAGTGCTTGTGATCGAGCCCTTGCTTGCTGCGCACGAAGACTTCCCAGATTGGCCATTCTTGGTTCATCGCTTTCTCCTGAATCTCCTGAATACGGATGGCGGCGCCGCGCTTCGCGCGCGTCATGCCGCTTGCTGTTGCGCGCGGCGGCGGCGCTTTTCCTCGTGCGCGAGCGCGGCCTCGCGGACCCACGCGCCGTTCTCGTGCGCCTTCACGCGGGTCGCGAGGCGCTCCTTGTTGCACGGGCCGTCGCCATTGACGACGCGCCGGAATTCGTCCCAGTCGAGCGCGCCGTAGTCGAAATGGCCGCGCGCGTCGTTCCACTTGAGGTCGGGGTCGGGCAGCGTGACGCCGAGCACTTTCGCCTGCTCGACCGTCGCGTCGACGAACTTCTGCCGCAGATCGTCATTCGAGATGCGCTTGATTCCCCATTTGGCCGACTGGTTGCTGTGGACGGAATCGGCATCGGGCGGACCGAACATCATCAGCACGGGCGCCCACCAGCGGTTCACCGCGTCCTGCACCATCGCGCGCTGCGCATCGGTGCCCTTCATCATCGCGAGCAGCGCGTCGAAACCTTGCCGCTGATGGAACGATTCCTCCTTGCAGACGCGGATCATCGCGCGCGCGTACGGGCCGTACGTGCAGCGGCAGAGCGGAATCTGGTTCATGATCGCGGCGCCGTCGACGAGCCAGCCGATCACGCCGACGTCCGCCCACGTGAGGGTCGGGTAATTGAAGATGCTCGAATACTTGGCCTTGCCTGCGTGCAGCGCGTCGATCAGCGCGTCGCGCGACACGCCGAGCGTTTCCGCGGCGCTATATAGATAGAGGCCGTGACCGGCTTCGTCCTGGACCTTCGCGAGCAGGATCGCCTTGCGCTTGAGGCTCGGCGCGCGCGTGATCCAGTTGCCTTCCGGCAGCATGCCGACGACCTCCGAGTGCGCGTGCTGCGAAATCTGCCGCACGAGGGTCTTGCGGTACGCGTCGGGCATCCAGTCCTGCGGTTCGATCTTGCCGTCGGCGGCGACGGCGGCATCGAATCTGGCCTGTTCGGGCGAATCGGCGGCGGCATCGAGCGGCGCGACGTTGCCGGGGATGTCGAGGGATTGCGTGTACATGGCGATGTTCTCGTCCAGGTGGAATGTTCACGCAGTATAAATCAACCGACCGGTCGGTTAATAGATCATTTTAGCGGATCGCCGAGATTCGCGGACCGGGCGACGGCGATTTGCCGCGGGCGGGCCGCTGCTTCGCGTGTGAACTGCAACGGGCCGCGGCGCGGGTGGTGGATTTTTCATTCCAGCGAGGCCGGTCAACCATCGTGCGGGCTCATTGGTCTGCCGAAGTCGCCGAAGTCGCCGAAGTCGCCGAAGTCGCCGAAGTCGCCGAAGTCGCCGAAGTCGCCGAAGTCGCCGAAGTGGCCGAAGTCGCCGAAGTGGCCGAAGTCGCCGAAGTCGCCGAAGTCGCCGAAGTCGCCGAAGTCGCCGAAGTCGCCGAAGTCGCCGAAGTCCGGGGTCGGGCTCTACTAAACTGAACGGGGGATCGATAGACTGCAGACCGGCGACCGGCGACCGGCGACCGGCGACCGGCGACCGGCGACCGGCGACCGGCGACCGGCGACCGGCGACCGGCGACCGGCGACCGGCGAC
>NZ_JPWT01000058.1:0-86211 GCF_000773065.1 Burkholderia sp. ABCPW 111
TGCTGCCGATGCTGCCGATGCTGCCGATGCTGCCGATGCTGCCGATGCTGCCGATGCTGCCGATGCTGCCGATGCTGCCGATGCTGCCGATGCTACCGCTCGCGGCGCGACGCCGCGCCGCGAGCGGGCCGCGCCGCGCACGCCGGGCGAGGTCGCGCTCGACGTGCGCGACCTCGCGCTGCCCGGCCGCTTCGGCCCGCTGTCGTTTGCGGTGCGGCGCGGCGAGGTCGTCGGCCTGACGGGCGTGCTCGGCTCGGGCGGCAAGGACGTGATCCGCGCGCTCTTCGGCCTCGCGCGCGGCGTGCGCGGCGGCGTCGCGCTCGACGGCCGTCCCGTGCGCGTGCGCCGGCCGCGCGACGCGGTCGCGCACGGCATCGCGCTCGTGCCGGAGAACCGCGTCGCGCACGGCGTCGCGCTCGCGTTGTCGGTGCGCGAGAACGTCGTGCTCGCGAGCCTGCCGCGCGTGTCGCGCTTCGGCTTCATGCGCGGCCGCCGCGAAGCCGACGCCGCCGACGCGCTGATCCGCCGGCTCGACATCCGCCCCGCGCGCGCCGACTGGCCGGTGCGCTTCCTGTCGGGCGGCAACCAGCAGAAGGTCGCGCTCGCGAAGTGGCTCGGGCGCGCGTCGTCGGTCTATCTGCTCGACGAGCCGACGGTCGGCGTCGACGTCGACGCAAAGGCCCAGATCTACCGGCTGATCGACGAGCTCGCGCGCTCGGGCGCCGCCGTGCTGCTGTTTTCGAGCGACCTGACCGAGCTGCTCGACGTGACCGATCGCGTGTACGTGATGGCGCGCGGCGAGATCGTCGCGGCGCGCGCGTCCGCGCAAACGACGACGCAGGACGTGCTCGCGTGGGCGACGCTCGCGCGCGAGCCGCGGCAAGGCGATGCCGGCGCGCACGATGCGGCGGCCGCCGCCGACGCGTCGCGCGACGAGAAGCCGGCGCCGCCCGCCGCGGAGGCGGCGGCATGAGCCGCGGCGCATTCGATCTCGGCCGCCCGGCCACGACGACGCGGCGCGCGAATGACGCGGCGGCCGCGCAACGCCCGCACGCGCGCGGCCGCGCCCTCGGCCATGCGCTCGACCGCCGCGCCCTCCTTCGCGGCGGCGCATGGCTTGCGCTCGCTTTCGTATTCGCGGGCTTTTCGATCGGCTCGCCGCTCTTCCTGACATTCGCGAACCTCGGCAACGTGCTGCAGCAAAGCGCCGTCACCGGCCTGCTCGCGTTCGGCCTGACGATCGTGATGATCGGCGGCGGCGCGGACGCGGTCAAAGGCGGGCTCGACCTGTCGATCGCGGCCAATCTCGGCCTGTGCGCGGCGGTGTTCGCGGTCCTCACGCGCGACGGGCACGGCGACGCGTTCGCGATCGCCGCGACCTGCGCGACGGGCGTCGCGGTCGGCGCGGTGAACGCGTGGGCGGTCGCGTGGCTGCGAATCCTGCCGCTCCTCGCGACGCTGACGACGATGAACGTCTGCGCGGGCCTCGAGCTCGTGCTGACCGAGAACACGCCGGTGCCGTCGGCGAGCCCGCTGCTCGGCGCGCTCGTCGGCGCGGGCCCGTTCGGCGCGGCGTGGCTGGCTTACGCGCTCGTCGGCGTCGCGGCCGCGCTCGGCGTGCTCGTTCACCGAACCCGCTACGGGCTGCGGCTGCACGCGGTCGGCGCGCATCGCGCGGCGGCGCTCGCCGCGGGCGTCGACGCGCGCCGCCACGTCGCGTCGAGCTATCTCGCAAGCGGCCTGTCCGCCGCGCTCGCCGCGCTCGCGTCGTCGGCGCTCCTGAGCGGCAGCGCGCCCGGCGCGGGCGACTACCTGCTGCCCGTCGTCGCCGCGGTGCTGCTCGGCGTGGCGTTCTCGCGGCGGCTCGTGCCGACGATCCCCGGCACGCTCGTCGCCGTCCTGTTCGTCGGCGTGCTCGCGAACGGCTTTCAGTTGAACAACGTGTCGAGCTATTGGGTAAGCGGCGTCGAGGGCGCGCTGATTCTCTTCGTCGTCGCGGCCGTCGCGCTGCTGCGCCGGCGCCAGTCGGAGGGTCCCTTCGATGCATGACGCATTCGATCGCCTGCAACGCTTCGCCGCCGTCGGCGCGCTGGTCGCCGTTCTCGCGTTCTTCGCGGTCGCGGCGCCCGGCTTCGCGACGCTCGCGAACGTCGAGCGCGTGCTCGTCAACAACTTCGCCCTCCTCGCGATCGCCGCGCTCGGGATGACGCTCGCGCTGTCGATCGGCGCGATCGATCTGTCGCTCGGCACCGCGATCGACGTCGCGAGCCTCGCGTTCGTCGCGGCGCTCGCGCATCGCGCGGGCTTCGCACCCGCCGCGCTCGCGGGCCTCGGCGCGGCGCTCGCGGTGGGCGCGGGCAATGCGCTGCTCGTCACGCGGCTCGGGATCGCGCCGTTTCTCGCGACGCTCGGCACGCTCTTCATCGGCCAGACGATCCAGCAGCTCGCGACGGGCGGCGGACAGCCGATCTACCTGCTGAGCGCCGCTCCGCCGCCCGCGTTCGACGCGCTCGCGCACGGCGCCTGGTTCGGCGTCGCGCTGCCGCTGTGGATCGTCGCCGCGCTCGCGATCGCGCTGCATCTCGCACTCGAGCATTCGACGCTCGGCCGGCAGGCACGCGCGCTCGGCGCGCAACCGGGCGTCGCGCGCTACTCGGGGCTGCGCGTCGGCGCGCTCGCGGCGGGCGCGTTCGTCGCGAGCGCGCTGATCTACGGCACCGCCGGGCTCGTGTTGTCGTCGACGGTCAAGTCGTACGCGCCGCAAGCGGGCAACGCGTATCTGCTGAACGCGATCGGCGCGACGTTCATCGGCGCGACGCTATCCGCGACGCGCCGGCCGAACGTCGTCGGCACGCTGGTCGGCGTGCTGCTCGTCAGCTTCGTCGCGAACGGGCTGCTCCTGATCGGGTGGAATTTCTACTGGCAGCAGGTGGCGAGCGGCGCGCTCGTGTTCGCGGTGCTCGTGCTCGGGTCTGCATTCGGGCGCGGACGCCTCGCGCGCGAGGCGGGCCACGCGTGAAGCGGCGGGCGCGACGTCCGCTGATGGCGAGTTGCCGGATGGCGAGTTGCCGGGTGTCGAATTGCCGGACGCGGAGCCGCCGGACGCCGAGCCGCCGGACGCCGAGTCGTCGGCTGCCGCGCTCCGCCTCCAGAGCCGCCGCTCAGCGCAAGCCCGCCGCCCAGTCGATCGCCGCGTCGAACAGCGCGACGCCCTCCGGCGACAGATTGCCGAACGTGTCGTTGTTCAGGAAGAACATCACGCGCCGCGCGGGCGCGAGCGATTCGTAATCCATCGTCGCGCCTTTCTCGTAGGCGAAGATCGCCGCCTTTTCCGGCTCGCCGTAGACGGTCGCGACGATGCTCGCGCCGAGCCCGGGCTTGCCCCAGCTCATCGACGCCTGCCGGCCGTAGACGTTCGTCGTGCCCGCGGGCAGCCCCGCCGCGATCGGATGCGGCGCATTCACGAGCCACAGATAGCGCGCCTTGCCCGTCTCGCCGAAATCGACGTCGTGGCGCTTGCCCGTCATCGCGAAATCGTCGAGCAGATCGTTCTCCCACGTCAGCAGCGGCTTCGCGAGCGTGCGCCAGCCGCGCGCGACGCGCTTGCTCGACACGCTCGACGACACGATCACGAGATCGGCGTCGGCCGCGGCGTCGACGGGCTGCGCTTCGTCGACGAATCGCACCGCGTAGCCGCGCGATTCCAGATGCGCCTTCGCCCGCTCGTCCGTCTTCAGATTGGGCCCGCCGAGCTGGACGAGCATCGCGACGCGCTTGCCGGCAGCGGGCTTCGGCGAGCCGCCGGGCGCGCGCTGCGGCTGCCCGGCGGACGCGGGCGTCGCCGCGGCCGCGGCTGACTGCGTGACCAACTGCGTGGCCGGTTGCATGGCCGGCTGCGCGACGACCGGCGTCGCCGCGCCCGCAAGGCCATATGCGAGCACTGCGCCGCCGAGGCCGCGCAGCACGCGGCGGCGCGCCTGCGCCACACGATCGAATCGTTGCTTCATCGGTTTCTCCCGCGCGCCCGCGCCGTGCGCCGCACGGCACGAAGCGCGCTTCATCGATTCAAAAAATCCGCGATGGAAAACGCCGCCGCTCAGAACTGCAGCGTCGTCAGCAGCGACACCTGCCGCGCGTCGCCGATCGACACGAAGTAGCGGTTCACGCTCGACGGGTAGTAAGTCCGGTTGAACAGATTCTTCACGTTGAGCTGGAACTGCAGCTTCTGCTTGCCGATCCGCGTGTCGTAGGTCGCGAACGCATCGGCGGTCGCGTACGCGGGCAGCGTGAAGCTGTTCGCCGAATCGCCCGGCCGCGCGCCGACGTAGCGCCCCGCCGCGCCGATCCGCAGATCGTCGCCGCCGAACACCGTGCCCACGTCGTAGACGGCCGCGAGCGAGGCCGTGTGCCGCGCGACGTTCCACAGCCGGTTGCCCGCGTAGAGCGGGTCTTCGGTCGTCTTCGCGTCGATGTACGCATAGCTCGCGATCACGTTCCAGCGCTCGCCGATCCGCCCCGACACGTCGAGCTCGATCCCGCGCGAGCGCGCGCGGCCGGACGTGCGCCAGTCGGTCTGGCTCGTCGCGTCGTTGTACTGCGACACGAGCACGTTCTTCTTGTCGATGTTGAAGAACGCGAGCGTGCCCGTCAGGCCGCTCGGCATGTCGAGCTTCGCGCCGAGCTCCCACGACGCGCCCTCCTCGGGCGCGGTCGAGCCGTCGATCACGTAGCCGCCCGTCATCGGCGCGATCTTCGAGGTCGGCTTGAGCGACTGCGTGTAGCTGCCGTACAGCGACAGCGCGTCGTTCCATTTGTAGACGATGCCCGCGCGCGGCAGCCACTTCGTGCCGCTCAGGTTCGTGTTGACCCGGAACGGCCGGCCGCGTCCCGCGATCTGGCTGTAGCGCACGAAGCGCGCGCCGCCGACGAGAATCCACTTGTCGGTCAGGTGAACGCTGTCCTGAAAGAACAGCGACGCGGTGTGCAGCGTGTCGCTCTGATCGCTGTCGGACGCCGAGACGGTCGTCGACGGCGGAATCAGCCCGTACGTCGGATTCAGATAGCTGAACGGCGTCTTGATCGACTGGCGCAGCATGTCCGCGCGATAGACCTGCCGGTATTCGCTGTCGACGCCGAACTGCACGTCGTGCCGCATCCCGGCGAGCGTGACGCGGCCGTCGACGTACGCGATCCCGTAGCTGTCGGTGCTGCGCGAGCCGTGCGTCGCGTCGTTGCTGCGCGTGAGCGTGCCCTTGAGCGGATCGATCGCCGTGATGCGAATCTGGTTCGCATCGTAGGTCTCGCGGTTGTAGCTGTAGCCGAGGTGCACCTTCCAGTCGGGCGCGAGCCGATGGTCGACCGTTAGTTGCGCAAGATTCGATTCGCCGCGCATGTCGTTGAACGGCTCGTCGAGGCGCCGCCGCGCGGGAATCGCGAGCGGCTCGCCGGTGCGCGGATCGAGCGCGGTGCCCCGGTCGAACGGCATCAGGAAGCGCCGGTACTCGTACGACAGCACCACCTGCGTATCGCGGCCGTACCACGCGAGCGACGGCGCGACGAGCGTCTCGCGATGCTCGCCGTAGTTGCGCCAGTACTGTTCGTTCGTCTGATCGACGATCAGGCGGTACGCGAGCCGCGAATCGCCGATCGCGCCCGTCGAGTCGAACGTGACTTCGCCGCCGTTCCTGCCGTGCCCGTAGGTCGAGCCGAGCACCGAGATCGCGTTGTAGCGCGCGAGCTGCGGCTGCTTCGTGACGACGTTGATCACGCCGCCCGGGTCCATGATCCCGTACAGCAGCGACGCCGGCCCCTTCAGCACTTCGACGCTGTCCGTCGTCGCGTTCAGCGAGCGCCCCTGCACGATCGGCATTCCGTTGCGCATCACCGAGCCGTCGCGGTTGTCGCCGAAGCCGCGCTTCATCACCGTGTCCTGCGTGCTGCCGAGCGTGTTGCCCTGCGTGATGCCGCTCACGTTCGCGAGCGCGTCGTCGAGGTTGCGCGGGCGCTGGTCGCGCAGCACCTGCTGCGGCACGATGTTGACGGCCTGCGGCACCTCGGCGAGCGGCGCGTCGCTGCGCAGGCCCGCGGCCTCGCGCGGCGGCCGGTAGCTGTCCGCGTGCAGGCCGCTCGCGCGCACCGAGACGGTGGGCAGCGTCGTGTCGGCCGCGAGCGCGGCGCCCGCGCCCGGCGCGGCCGGCGCGGCGGACAGCTTGACGAGCGTATAGCCGCCGCTCGGCTGCGTCACGGCCACAAGGCCCGTGCCCGTCAGCAGCCGGTCGAGCGCCGCCGCCGTGTCGGCGCGGCCGTGCAGGCCGGGGCTTTGCAAGCCGGCCGCCAGCTCGCCGGGGAACGACAACAGAATGCCCGCCTCGCGGCCGAAGCGGGTCAGCGCGGCGTCGAGCGGGCCGGCCGGGATGTCGTACGCGCGCATCGCGGCGGCCGGCTCGGCGGCCTTCGATGCGGCGGGCGCGGCGAACGCCGCGAACAGCGCGGCGGCGGCGACGCTCTTGACGATGCGACGGGGCGCGAACTGCGGCGCGGGCGCCTCGCTCCGCCGCTGCTCGCTTCGCTGCGCCGCATGCGCGCGGCCATGCGCGCGAGACGGACGCGCGGCGTGCGCCGCCGGTTCAGCGGGTTCAGCGGGTTCAGCGGGTTCAGCCGGTTCGGCCGGCACGAGCGCCGGGGCGGCGAACGCGCCGCCGCGCGCCTGGCGATATTGGCGATATTGGCGATATTGGCGATTGCAGAATGAATCCATGATCGATGACTCGTTGACGATGGGTGGAATGCAGCCTTCACTTCCCATGTCACGCGAACATCGAAAACGGCTCAGGCCCGGCGAGATTTTTTTGTCCGAAGCGCTCGCAAGCGCTCATTCGCGCGCCGCGACGACCGTCACCCAGTAGCGGGTCACGTATTCGACGTCGACGGGCAGCGTCTCGCGCAACGTGTCGAGGATGCGGTCGGTATCGTCGAGCGGATACGTGCCCGACACGCGCAGGTTCGCGACCGCCGCGTCGCAGCGCACGCGGCCCGCGCGGTAGCGGTCGATCTCGGCGAGCAGATCGGCGAGGCGCAGGTTCGACGCGACGAGAATCCCGTCGGCCCACGCGCCCGCGCCGCCGCCGATCGCGCGCGGCGGCCCGGCGAGCGCGTCGCGCGTGAAATCCGCGCCGTGCCCGGCCGTGACCCATGGCGCGTCGCCCGCCGCGCGCAGCGGCGCGATCCGCACCGCGCCCTCGAACACGTCGACGCGCGTCGCGTCGCCGCGCTCGCGCACCGAAAAGCGCGTGCCGACCGGCCGCACGTCGCCGTGCGCGGTCGCGATCACGAGCGGACGGGCGACGGCGCGCGCCGCGTCGTCGCCGCTCGTCACCATGATCTCGCCACGCAACAGGCGCACGCGGCGGGTTGCGTCGTCGAAGCGGACGTCGATCGCGCTGGCGGTGTTCAGGACGACTGTCGTGCCGTCCGCGAGCGTGATCGTGCGCCGCTCGCCGATCGCCGTGCGCACGTCGGCGCCCCACGCGCGCCACGGCGCGTCGACATCGGCCATCCATGCGGCGCCGCCCGCGAACAGCAGCACCGCGAGCGCCTTGACCGCCGCGCGCCGCTCGCGCGAGCGCGGCGGCAACAGCGCGGCCCGGGCGGCCTGCGCGCTCAGCGCGTCTGCGACGCGGCCGAGCCGTCCGTTGACGGATTCGATGTGGCGCCACGCGGCGTCGTGCGCCGGATCTTCCGCGCGCCAGCGCGCCAGGCGCGCGCGCGTTGCGTCGGTCGCATGCCCGGAGCCGAGCTCGACCCACCATTGCACCGCGCGGCGCGCGACGGGCGCGGGCACCGCGGGCGAGCCGCACGAGCGCTGCGCCCCGCTCATGCGGCGATCGCGAAATAGCACTGCGCGCCCGCCTTCACGAGGTAGCGCTTGACGGTCGCGAGCGACACGCGCAGCTCGGCCGCGATCTGCGCATGCGTCATCCCGTCGAGCTGCGCGAGCAGGAACGCGCGCCTGACCGCGGCGGGCAGCCCGTCGAGCATCCGCTCGATCTCGACGAGCGTCTCGAACAGGATCGCGCGCGTCTCCGGCGACGGCGCGACCTCCTGCGGCAACTGCGCGAGCGCATCGAGATACGCGCGCTCGAGCCGCTCGCGCCGCCAGTGGTTGTACAGCACGCGCTGCGCGACCGTCGTCAGGAACGCGCGCGGCTCGGCCGCGTCGATTGGCTCGTCGCGCGCGAGGAGGCGGATGAACGTGTCGTGAACGAGATCGGCCGCGCGATCGCCGCAGCCGAGCTTCTTCGTCAGCCAGCCGTGCAGCCAGCCGCGATGGCCCGTGTAGAGCGCAGCGATCTCTCGCTGCAAAGGCAGAGTGTTGGCCGGCATGGACGTGATCCCCCCGGACCGTCGCGCCGGGATGCGGTTTTGTAAATGAGAATGATTATTATATACAAGCTTGTAATCGGACAGTTAGCATGGCCGCGCGATCTGTGGGGCCGCCGCCACTTTCCGGCGGCGGCGGCGGGCATTCGTGATCCTTGATTCGTCGCTTGATTCGTCGCTTGATTCGTCGCGATGGCCGGCCGATCCCGATGCGCGTCGCGCCGATACGGTCGCCTCGCTCGTCGCATCAGGCAGGCGATTTACGGGGCCGACGCCAACGCGTACGAGCGACGGGCGCCGCACGCGCGAGCGCGTGCCCCCGCCGACGGCCCCCCGATGAGCCATGCGATCGAATGCCCGACGCAGCCTCGCATCGACGTTCGCGACGGCCGCCGCGCCCGCTCGGCGCGCCGATGCGCGATCAGCCGCGCCCCCATCCGCCGCGGATCGACGCAGGCCGCATTCCGGTTGAAGCGTGAACACGTGACGAGCGAGCGCGTCATGGCGATCGTCGGCGTGCGGGCGGGCGCCCGGCGCGTCTCGAGCAGCCGCCGTGGTTCTGGTTCGACCCGTGCGATCGCCGGCTTCAGGCGGCCGGCAGCCCCTCACTCGGCGAACGCACCGTCGCAACGCCGGAATCCGTTTTCATTTCGCCGCGCGCGAGCGGCTCGCGCCGAGCGCGGCCACGGCCCGGCTTGCGGATTCGTCGACGCAATGACGCTCGCGCGGATGATCGTCGGGCACGGCGATGCGATCGCGCAGGACAAGCCCGTCGCTCCGACGATCCGACGATCCGAGATCGATGAACGGCGGTCGAGACGCGAGCGCGACGACGCCCGCGCCATTTTCCCTTCGGAGCGCGCGCCGAAACACTTGCGATCGACAAAGCAGCCGCGAAGGCTGCTTTGTCGCATCGTCACTGGCCGGCTGCTTCAGGCGCAAACGACTTCTGAACGATCCGCCCGGCGACTTGAAGCACCTCCTCCCGCATCGCGCCGTCGAACGATTGCGCGGCGACGCCAAGCTCCGACACCAGGGTCGCCGTCAGCGGGTTCGGTCCCGGCCACGGCCAGGGGTGGCCGGGAGGCCGCGTGCCGCACCAATCGTCGATAAAATCGGCGATGGCGACGTCGACGCTTCTGGACAGATCGCGGCGAGGCTGCCCTTCCGGCATTTGGCGCGCGACCTGGTTCAGACCGATCGCCGAGATGAGAAAGGACGTTGCGGGCGACCAGGGATTCGGTTCGGGGTCGGCGGCAAACCACGGGGTCGGCGGCGGCTCCGACGCTCGCGCGGCGAGGTGCGCGCGCAAATGGTGCGGATGCCCGCCGCCGAGGGACGGATTATGAAGCAGCGCCTTGACCAGATCGTCCCACGAGCCCAACACGGGAATATAGGAGATTATGCGAGCGGCGAATCGAGCTCCATGAACGGACATCCAACCTGCGTCGTTCATCGCTCCCTCCCGGCCGCTTGCCGTGCGCCGTGTCCGGCTGCAGGCGCTCGCGGCGCCGATGACCATCCGCGCCGAACGCGCGCCGCCCTCGGTCTAGATCGTTTTCGGGTCCGACCGCTCGCGCAAGAATCGCTTCGACGCGGCAACCCGATCGTCGGCCGAACACGCCTCCCGTGGGCACACTTGCGGGCATCGCGCTCGTGACGCAAGCGAGGCCGCCCTGTGCGCGCCGCCGGTTCGCGTCGCGCGATCGAGCGAGCGCGTCGGCCGCACGCGCGAAGCAACACCGGCGCGCATCGCGTGCATCATGGCCGGGGCCAGGCCGATACCGCCTTCACGATCGTTCGCGGCCGCCGCAACCGACACGATCGGCCATTCCCGGTGGGTTGGCGGGGTTGGCGGGGTTGGCGGCGATTTTGAACGCGTCGGCCGCACGCATGCGCGAACGGCCGACGCCGACGCACCCGATCGGCGCTCATCCGTCGCGGCCCGCCCTCACCCGCCCTCGCCCGTCACGGCCTCGCGGCGTGCCACATGCCGCCGAAGCCTTCGCCGTTGTGCTGCCCCGGCTTCCTGTCGCCCGAGAAGCGATACAGCGGATGCCCCTTGTATGTCCACTGGAGCTTGCCGCCCGCCGCGGCGATGAGGCCTAGGTCGCCGCCCGGCTTGTCGTACGCGTCGGCGAGCGCGGCCGGCCAGTTCGCCGCGCAGCCGCCCGTGCACGCGCTCTTGCCGGGCATCGTGTCCCGGTCGAACGTGTAGAGCGTCATGCCGTCGTCGTCGACCACCATCCCGTTCGCCGCCTTCGGCGGCTCCGCGAGCGCCAAGGAGGGCACCGCGCATGCGATCGCGATCAGCAAAATCTTCATCATGATGACTCTCCTCCAACGAAAAAAACGGGCGCGCCGGCTACGGATTCGCGCGCTCGCTGACGAATTCGGCGTCGATCCGCATCCGCACGTCGTCGCCGACGGCGGGCAGCCAGCGCGACAGCCCGAATGCGGACCGGCTGAAGTGGCCGTCGGCGACGAACGCGAGCGTGCGCGCAGCGCCCGGCGCGTCGCGCGAAAACCTGTCGCGCGGATCGGCGCCGGCGCCGCGCGCAACCGGGTCGGGCCGCACTCCGCCGTACGGATTCGCGCCGCCATGAACGGCGCTGCGGGAATCGGCGTCGCGCACGTTCGCGTCGGGCGAATCGGCTTCGCGCACGCCGGCGTCGCGCCTGTTCGTGCCCGGCGAAGCGGCTTCGCGCCGCCCCGCGTGCCGCACGTCGCCGCGCTCGCCGCCGCGCCAATCTCCGCTCCGCGGTTCGGCCGCGAACCGGACGGCGAGCGTGATCGGCCGCGTCGTCGCGCGGATCGTCAGCTCGCCGGACAAAAGGCCCGTCGTCGCGCCCGTGCGCTCGAAACGCGTGCCGACGAAGCGGATCTCCGGATAGCGGGCGACGTCGAGCATCGCCGAGCCCTTCACGAGCGCGGCGACGAACGGCACGTTCGCGCCGAGGCTCGCCGCATCGACCGTCACGTCGACGCGGCTCGCGACGAGATCGTCGTCGCCGCCGATCAGTTCCGCGCGCATTCGCGTGAAACGCATCGTCAGGTGCGCGTGCCAGAAGTTGTCGACGCGAAACGTGAGCCCGGAGCGTTGCGGTTCGAGCCGGTAGCGCGGCACCGCGCGCCGCGACGCGTCGAGCGCGCCGGCCGGCTCGGCGGCTGCCGAATCGGCCGAGGCCGAGGCCACGGTCGCGGTCGCAACCGCGTTCGCGGGCGTGCCCGCCGCACTCGCCGCACTCGCCGCACTCGCCGTGAGCGCCGTGAGCGCCGTGCACACGAGCATCGCGACGACTTTCGCGCATGAACCGGCGGCACCCATGATCGACTCTTCGCGGCATCGACGCCGGCCCCGGTTCGCGCCTACCGCCATTGCTCCGGATGGCCGCCGAGCTCGCCGCAGACGTCGACCGCGATCGCGCGCAGCCGGTCCTCGGCGATCTGGCCCGAGAGCGCATACGCGGTGCGGTCGCTGACCCAGTAGAACGTGCGCCGCTCGCCGTCGCGCAGCAGCCGGACCGCCGTCTCGCGCTGCGCGGACGCGCTGACGTAGAGCGCGAGCCGCCCGCCCGCGGGGCTTTCGTACATGAACTGCGCGGCGGGGCCGGCCGTGCCGGGCAGCAGCCGGCCGCCGAGCAGCGCGAAGCCGTATTCGTCGAGCGACGGCGCGGCGATCCGCCGGCCCACGCGCGCCGACAGCCATGCGCCGAGCGCGCCGTCGCGGCCGCCCGCGATTTCGACCGGGTGCCGCGCTTCGGGCGCGTAGACCGCGTAGGCGAGATTCGCCTGGCGCGCGAACGCAGTCTGCGCGGCCGCGGGCGCGGCGAACGGTAATGCGAACTGCGGCGCGAGCTCGGGCGCGAACGCGCCGCCCAGCCAGCCGAGCGCGACGCCCGCCGCCAGCGCGCCGCCCGCGAGCGCGGCGCGCCGCCACCACGGCGTGCGCACGCGCAGCACGATGCACGGGCCGCTCGTTTGCGCGACGGGATCGGCGAACAGCGCGCGCAGCGCCGCACGCTGCGCGCGATAGTGCGACACGACGCCGGCCGCGCGCGAATCGCCCGCGAGCCGTTCGGCAACCGCGCGGCGCTCCACCTCGTGCAGCTCGCCGTCGACGAACGCCGACAGCGAGAAGAGCCCCGGCTCGTCGGAATCCGGCGCGACGGTGGAATCGAAATCGTCGCTCATCGATGATGTCCCATCGTTGTGAAAGACACCGGCCGTCGAAGCGGCGCGTCGGTCAGCAGCGCGCGCATGCGCTCGCGTGCGCGCGAGAGCCGCGACATCACCGTGCCGACCGGCACGCCGAGCACCGCCGACGCCTCCTGATAGCTCAGCTCCTCGACGCAGACGAGCAGCAGCACCTCGCGCTGCTCGAGCGGCAGCCGGTACAGCATCCGCTGCACGTCGCGCAGCACGAGCGCGTCCACCTGGCCCGCCGGCGCCTCGAGCGTGCGCCACGGGCCCTCGTCGTCGTCGACGGCGAATTCGCGGCGCGCGCGCAACTGGTCGATGTACAAATGGCGCAGGATCGTCAGCAGCCACGCGCGCAGGTTGCTGTCGGGGCGAAACGCGCGCATCCGCGCGAGCGCTCGCTCGGCGGTGTCCTGCACCAGGTCGTCGGCCCATGCGGGGTCGCCCGTCAGCGCGCGCGCATAGCGCCGCAGTTGCGGCAGCCAGCCGACGACGTCCGTTTCGAAGCTCACGCGCGGCGCCGTCGTTCAATAGCCGCCGCTGCCACTGCCTCGGCCGTAGCCGCTCGCCGGCGCCGCATGGCCGGACGGCGACATGTCGTCCGACGACGCGCAGCCCGCGGACAGCATCAGCGCGAGCAGCGCGCATACGACCGAAAGTATCCGCGTCGATTTCATTTCCGCCTCCGGGCGGCGCGCCAGTCGGGTCCGGGCGTCGCGCGCACGCCGCGGCGGACGGCGCCCCATGTGTACGAGAACGATCACCGCGCTTGTTTTATTCCGTTGTTTGCGGGACGCACTCACAACCACTCACAACGATACGCGGCTTCGCGGGCGTTGCACGTGCTGGAAAACGCGGTGGAACCGTTTCGGGATCGGATGGCGGGCGTTCCTGCGCGTCATCCCGCGCCGACGCGACGCCGATGCAAGCAAGCTGCGAGCGCGCCCGCCGCCGCGCGCCCAAACACGCGGCCGGCCCATGCCGCTCCCCCCGCGGCCCTTTTTTGCGACAATTCGACGATTGCCCGCCGCGCCGCCGCGCGCGGCCGACCGCACCATCCGCATCACGACAGCCCCGACCGCCCATGCCGCCCACCCCAGCCAAGCCGCGCACGTACGCGATGCCCGAGCGCAGCGACCGCCTCGACTTCTACATCCGCGACGAGGCCACGCGCCAGGCGATCACCGAGCCGCACCGGCATGCGTACTTCCAGATCCAGTTCAACCTCGGCGGTGACACCGAGCAGCAGATCGGCGGGCTCACGCGGGCGTTCCCGCGCGGCGCGCTCGCGTTCGTGCTGCCGTACCGCGAGCACCTGATTGCGCATCCGCCGGGCGCGCACTTCGTCGTGATCAATTTTTCGCAGACGTTCCTGCGCGCCGATCTCGACGTCGACCCGCTCGATCTCGAAGACGTATCCGCGCAGCGCGCGCCCGAGCTCGCGCCGTTCCGCTTCCAGGAGCACCTCGACTTCATCCTGACGGGCGCGGCGTTCGACGACGCGCGCCGCCTCGCGCAGCGCATGCTCGAGGCCGACCGCGCGCGCACGTTCGGCTCGGTGCCGCTGCTGCGCGGCTATCTGCTGCAACTGATCGGGCTCGTCTGCACGCAGTACGCGGGCCCGCTCACGAAACTCGCGCTAAGCGGCGCGCACCGCGCGGGCCGCCGCGACGCGTTCGCGCGCGTGCTGCGCCACGTGCGCGCGAACCTGACGAACGACGAGCTGACGCTCGCGGGCACCGCCCGCGCGGCGTTCCTGTCGCCGAACTACCTCGCGCACCTGATCCGCAAGGAAACGGGCAGCACGTTCACCGATCTCGTCACCGAGCGGCGGATCGCGCTCGCGCAGTCGCTGCTCGCGCACACGACGCGGCGGATCGCCGACATCGCGCACGCGGTCGGGTTTCGCGACGAAGGCTATTTCTCGCGGCGGTTTCGCGCGTGCGTCGGGGTGTCGCCGAAGGAGTACCGCGAAGCGAACGGCGCGGCCGGCGCGGCGAAAAGCGTGGCGCGGAGGGCCGCGAAACCGCGCGCGTCGTAGTTTTGTCCATGAACGCGACACATCCGTCGCATCGGCGTGCGCGCCGCATTGGTATCGTCGACGGGTCGACGACGCCCGCCGCGACGCACGAGCGGACGTCCCGCCCGCGAAGGCCGCTGCTAGCGCTTTCGCTTTCCGAACCCTTTTCCGAGACCAGAAGATGACCGATTACGTTTTCGCGCCGCCCGCCGCTCCGTCCGTCGAAGTCGCCGGCTCCGCCGCGCGCTTTCCGGTGCGCCGCGTGTTCTGCGTCGGCCGCAACTATGCGGACCATGCGCGCGAGATGGGCGCCGATCCGAACCGCGAGCCGCCGTTCTTCTTCACGAAGCCGGCCGATGCGATCGTGCCCGCGAGCGGCACGGTGCCGTATCCGACGCTCACGTCCGACCTGCACCACGAGATCGAGCTCGTGATCGCGATCGGCCGCGGCGGCCGCGCGATCGCCGCCGACGCGGCGCTCGATCACGTGTGGGGCTACGGCGTCGGCGTCGACCTGACGCGGCGCGATCTGCAGGCGCAGGCGAAGAAAGCCGGCCGCCCGTGGGACTGGGCGAAGGGCTTCGACGCATCGGGCCCGTTGACGGCGCTCCTTCCGGTCGCGTCGATCGGCCATCCGCTGCGCGGACGGATCTGGCTCGCGGTCAACGGCGAAACGCGCCAGCAGGGCGATCTCGCCGACATGATCTGGCCGATTCCGGACGTCATCGCGTACGCGTCGCGCGCGGTCGAGCTGCGCGCGGGCGACCTGATCTTCACCGGCACGCCGGCGGGCGTCGCCGCGCTGCAGCCGGGCGACCGCGTGACGGGCGGCGTCGACGGCGTCGCGTCGTTCGAGTTCGTCGTCGGGGAAAAGCCCGCGGCGTGAGCGATTCCGCGCTCGCGCGGCGCGCACGCACGCAGACACTGCCCGCACGCGCGGCGCTCGCCTTCGCGTGCGCCGTGTCGTGCAGCGCGTCGTCCGCGCCGGCATTCGGGCAACGTCGCGCGCAGGGTCGAGCCGGACCGCGGCGGCGGCGCTGACGTCAGTGTCCGCGCCGCCCGACGTCACGCCCGATCCGGCCCCTCGGCTTGCGATCGTCTTTGCATCGACGGGCAACGCACCGAGCCGTACGAGCAGAACACGCAGCAGTCGCCCGGCTTCGGACGCAGCAGCGCGCCGCACGCGCCGCATGCGTAATAGAACAGGCAGACGTCCTCGGGCATCGTCTCGCGCCGCGCGAAGCCGCAGTGCGGGCAGGTCAGCACGGATTCCCGCACAATCTCGTTCATCGCTCCCTCCTCGATACGCGGCGTCGCGCGGCGCGGCCCGCGCGCGAACCGCGCCACACCGCGCTGCATCGCATCGCATCGCATCGCATCGCATCGCATCGCATCCAGAATATCGCCGCCGCCGCGAGCCACCACGCAATCGCAATACGCCGTGTCGCGAGGCTCTCGCCGACGCCAGCGGCGGCAACGGCAGCGGCAGCGGCAACGGAGACGGCCCGCGCACACTCGGCGTCCGCCGTCGCGCTCGCGCCGCGCGGCGATACGGTGGCCTCGGCGGCCATGATCCCGATGCGCCTCAAATCAACGTCGCGGCGCCGTCGCCGGTCGCCCGCGCGCGGCGTCGACGGCAGTTGCTCGGACAAACGGCGCGTCGAACGAAGCCGCGTGGGCGGCCCGCGATTCCAATCGCGTTATGATGTGCGGCCTTTCATCAGATCATTCGTGGTTCTATTCATGTCTGGCAACACCTTCTGGCTCGCGGCTCCGTGGGCCGCACTCTTTGTCGCCGCGCTCGCGGCCGTCTGGTTTCCTAAGCTGCGCGCGGCAAGCCTCGGTTTCGGCGCGCTCGGCTATGCGGGCGCGTTCGCGACCGGCCTGATGGCGCCCGTCGCGCTCGCTCCGATCGCGCTCCTCGCAGCCGCCGCATACGCGGCCGCGCCGCGGCGCCACGCGGCCGTTCGCGTCGCGGGACACGCCGTCTTCGTCATGCTCGCGGTCG
Organism: Burkholderia sp. ABCPW 111; assembly: GCF_000773065.1. Lineage (NCBI taxonomy): Bacteria > Pseudomonadati > Pseudomonadota > Betaproteobacteria > Burkholderiales > Burkholderiaceae > Burkholderia > Burkholderia sp. ABCPW 111. The sequence continues at coordinate 16,608 of NZ_JPWT01000058.1, forward strand.
CGCTGATGCTTCACTGGCTGCCGGGCTTTCACAACCCGCGCGTGATCGGCCCCGTGCGCTACACGCCCGACGCCGTGCCGTTCTCGATGTACCTGAATCTCGACAAGCCGCTCGTCGGCTTCTGGCTGCTGTGGGCGCTGCCGTGGCTGCAGCCGATCGACGATCGCGCGCGCGCATGGCGCACCGGCATCGTCGCGGCGATCGCGACGTCGGCGGTCTGCCTCGTGTTCGCGCTCGGCGTCGGCCTCGTCGGCTGGGCGCCGAAGTGGCCCGAATCGGCATGGCTCTGGTTCGCGAACAATCTGCTGCTCGTCTGCTTCGCCGAAGAGGCGCTGTTCCGCGGCTATCTGCAAGGCGGGCTGAGCCGCCTTCTCGCGAATCGCGTACCGGCGTCGGGCGCGGTCGCGCTCGTCGCGGCCGCGCTGCTGTTCGGCGCCGCGCACGCCGCGGGCGGCTGGCAGTGGGTCGCGCTCGCGACCGTCGCGGGCATCGGCTACGGAATCGCGTATCGCTTGGGCGGACTGCAAGCCGCGGTGCTCGCGCACGTCGGGCTCAATCTCGCGCATTTCGGCCTGTTCACGTATCCGATGCTCGCGGCCGCGCGCTAAGCGCCGTCCCAAGCGCGGCCGAACCGGCCGCGCGTTGCGTGAGTCGCACGCGCGCTCGCACCGGCCGCGCAACGCGCCTTGATGCGCGGCCGAGTCTGGCTGCCCGTCACGGCCTTTCGTACGCGCGCCGACCGGCCGTCACGCCGTTTCCCGCGCGGCCGCGCCGGCCGCGCGCCGCATCGATCGATGCCGTCACTTCATCTGATCGGCGATCGGCTGCAAGAATTCCGAAAATCCCGTCAGCATGATCTGCACGCCGACGCACAGCAGCAGGAACGCCGACACGCGCATCGCGACCTTCGTCCCTTCGGTGCCGAGGTAGCGCGCGAGGAACGCGGCGCGGCTGTACGTGAGCCAGATCACGAGCGCCGCGAGCGCCGACACCGCGACCGACACGATGCTCGACAGCAGGAACTCCGACAGCTTGTGCGTGCGGTTCGCGTTCAGCGCGATCGCGGTCGCGATCGAGCCGGGGCCCGTCGTCAGCGGAATCGTCAGCGGGAAGAACGCGCGCGCCATCGCGTTGCGCGGCTCGACGGGCTTCGCCGCAGAATCGCCTCCGCTCGGCACGTCGGGCTCGTTGAGCATCTGCCAGCCGGCCACCGCCACGGCAAGGCCGCCGCCGATGCGCAGCGCCTCGAGCGAGATTCCGAAGAAATGCAGGATCGGCGTGCCGACGAAGAACGCGGCGAGCAGCACCATGAACGCGTTGATCGCCACCTTGCGCGCGAGCGCCGCGCGCTGCGCCTCGGTCAGCGACTCGGTGCGCTCGAGAAACAGGAACGCGATGCCGAACGGATTGATGATGCCCATGAGGCCGGTGAAGCCGAACAGGATTTCGGAGATCAGGCGGTCGACGATCATCGGGAAGCGGGAAGAACGAAGAAGGGTTATGGGGCGCCGCTCGCGCGGCCGCGCCATTGTAGAGCATGCTCGCCGAGCCGCGGCCGACGGCACGCACGGCGGCCGAGCCGCCCGGACGGCCTCGGCATTCCCGCCGCCGTTGCGTGTTGCGTGTTGCGTGTTGTCTTTGCGTGTCGACTTTACCCTTTGCGCGTCGCCTTTACGCATCCCCTTTGCGTGTCGGCTTCGTGCATCACCCTTGCACGCCGCCTTTATGAGTCGACTTTACGCGTCGACTTTATGCGTCGACTTTGCGTGCCGACGTCACCCGTTGCCGTCACGCGCCGCTCACGCCGCCTTCCCGCGCGTGTCGATCACGCGCCTCGCCTTGCCCGTCGCGGTCGTCGAAATCCCACCCGCCGGCAGCACCGCGACGCCCGCCGACACGCCGACCATCGTCTTGATCCGGTGTCGCAGCTCGTGCGCGAGCGCCGCCCGGGCGTCGCCGCGCGCGCCCTCCGACGCGCCCGCCAGCGCGTCGGCGCGCAGCTCGACCGCGACGTCGAGCCGGTCCATGTGCCCGTCGCGCGAGACGGTCAGCTGGTAGCGGCCGGACAGCTGCGGCAGCGCGACGACGAGCTCCTCGATCTGGCTCGGAAACACGTTGACGCCGCGGATGATCAGCATGTCGTCCGAGCGGCCCGTGATCCGAGCGAGCCGGCGCATCGCGCGCGCGGTCGGCGGCAGGAGCGCGGTCAGGTCGCGCGTCCGGTAGCGGATCACGGGCAGCGCTTCCTTCGTGAGCGACGTGAACACGAGCTCGCCCTCGCTGCCGTCGGGCAACACCTCGCCCGTCGCCGGATCGACGATCTCCGGATAGAAGTGGTCTTCCCAGACGGTCGGCCCGTCCTTCGTGTCGATGCACTCGCACGCGACGCCCGGCCCGATCACCTCGGACAGCCCGTAGATGTCGAGCGCGTCGATGCCCGCGCGCGCCTCGACCTCGTCGCGCAGCGCCTGCGTCCACGGCTCCGCGCCGAACACGCCGATCGCCAGCGACGACTTGGCGGGGTCCATCCCCTGCCGCGCCATTTCGTCGAGCAGGTTCAGCATGTACGACGGCGTGACGAGGATGATTCGCGGCTCGAAATCGCGAATGAGCTGCACCTGCTTCTCCGTCTGCCCGCCCGACATCGGCACGACCATGCAGCCGAGCCGCTCCGCGCCGTAATGAATGCCGAGCCCGCCCGTGAAGAGCCCGTAGCCGAACGCATTGTGCAGCGTGTCGCCGGGCCGGCCGCCCGCCGCGCGGATCGAGCGCGCGGTCACGTTCGCCCACATGTCGATGTCGCGCGCGGTGTAGCCGACAACCGTCGGCTTGCCCGTCGTGCCGCTCGACGCGTGCACGCGCACCACCTGCTCGCGCGGCACGGCGAACAGGCCGAACGGATAGTTGTCGCGCAAGTCTGCCTTCGTCGAGAATGGAAATTTCGCGAGATCGGCGAGCGTCGTCAGGTCGTCCGGATGCACGCCCGCCGCGTCGAAGCTGCGGCGATAGTGCCCGACGTTGTCGTACGCGTGGCGCAACGACCACTTGAGCCGCGACAGCTGCAGCGCCTGCAGCTCGTCGCGGCTCGCGGTCTCGATCGGCTCGAGTGCGCCGGCCGGGTGGGACGGTCGAGTCATTGGGGTCGCTCCTCCGATGGAGTGATGTCGTTCTGCGTTGTCGAGCGCGAATTATAAACCGACCAGTCGGTCGACAATAAAGAAGTATTCGCGGGCCGTTCCGCAAGGCACTTTTACCGTCCGCGCAAGCATCGGCGGCATGACGGCGGCGCTTCTTTTGCCTGTCCGCCGGCCGCTCGCCGAAGCGCCGCACGGCCCGCACGCCGGATTTCGGTGCCGGACCGCCTGTTAGAATCCCTGCTCGCGCCCCGCCACGACCAAGGACCCGCCATGCCGATCTCTTCGCCCGCCCTCCCGCGCTGGACGCTCATCGCCCCGCTCGCCGCCTGGCTGGTGCTCGCGCTGTCGCGCGTCGTGCCGGCCGAAGGCTTCGCGATCGCATTCGTCGCCGCCGCGCTCGCGGGTGCCGTGTTCTCCGCCGTTCACCACGCCGAAGTCGTCGCGCACCGCGTCGGCGAGCCGTTCGGCACGCTCGTGCTCGCGATCGCCGTCACCGTGATCGAGGTCGCGCTGATCGTGTCCGTGATGTTGTCGAGCGGCCCCGAGAAATCGGGCCTCGCGCGCGACACGGTGTTCGCCGCGGTGATGATCGTCTGCAACGGGATCGTCGGGCTGTGCCTGCTCGTCGGCGGCTGGAAGCACGGCGAGCAGGATTTCCAGGGCCGCGGCGCGACCAAGGCGCTCGCGGTGCTCGCGTCGCTGTCAGTGCTCTCGCTCGTGATGCCGAACTACCTGAGCGCCGCGCCCGGCCCGCGGCTGTCGACGTCGCAGCTCGCGTTCGCCGGCGTGTCGTCGCTGGTGCTGTACGGCATGTTCGTGTTCGTGCAGACGGTGCGCCACCGCGACTACTTCCTGATCGACGGCAGTGCCGACGAATCCATCCATGCGGTGCCGCCGAGCGGCCGCACCGCGCTCATGAGCATCGTGTTCCTGTTCGTGAGCCTCGTCTCGGTCGTGCTGCTCGCGAAGCTCCTGTCACCCGCGGTCGAGCGCACCGTGTTCAGGCTCGGCGCGCCCGAAGCGGCGGTCGGCATCGTGATCGCCGCGCTGGTGCTGCTGCCGGAAGGGCTCGCCGCGGTCGGCGCGGCGCGCGCGAACCGGCTGCAGACGAGCATGAACCTCGCGCTCGGCTCCGCGCTCGCGAGCATCGGCCTGACGATTCCGACCGTCGCCGCCGTGTTCATCTGGACGGGCGACCCGCTCACGCTCGGCATCGGCGGCATGGAGACGGTGCTGCTGTCGCTCACGCTGCTCGTCAGCACGCTGACGCTGAGCATGGGGCGCACGACCGTCCTGCACGGCGTCGTGCACCTGTCGCTGTTCGCCGCCTATCTGTTCCTGTCGGTCACGCACTGACACGCATCGCCGGCTCGGGCGTTCCGCGGGAAGCTTCGCGCCGATCCCGGATGGCGGCGGGCAAGCTTGGATTTACATCGCGTGTCGCGCGCCCTTACGCGCCGCGGTTCGTGTTGCCGGAAAGAATCGGCGGCGGATAGAGCGGCCATCGCGCCTGCGTGCTTCGAGCGTGCTTCGAGCCGCTCGCTGCCACGAGCGGCTCGAAGCACCGTGCCGGCCTTCCGTGCGCGACGGCCAACGAGCCGCACGTCCCTGCACGTCGCCGCCCGGCTCGATCGCCTAGTCGTCTCGATCGGATTGATCGCGCCGCGCGTCATCCGGCGCGCGGCGCATGATGCGCGATACGCTCACCGCCGCGGCAACGGCTACGCGACTTCGCGCAGCTTCTTCCCCGCCGCCGCGCCGTTCAGCCGATTGAGTTCCTTCAAATCGTTCTCGAGCGCGGGCGCGAGCGTCGTGCGCAGGTGATCGAGGAACGTGCGGATCTTCGCATCGAGATAGCGGCGCGTCGCATAGACCGCGTACACGCTCAGCGTGTCGAGCCGATAGTTCGGCAGCACGCGCACGAGCCGCCCTGCGCGGATGTCGTCGAGCGCCGTGTACAGCGCGATCGAGCCGATCCCGCGCCCCGCGCGCACGGCCACCGACAGCGCATCCGGCACGTTCGCCTGGAACGGCGCGGGCGGCAACGCGTACACGGTCTCGTCGCCGTCGTCGCGCTCGAGCCGCCATTCGCCGCCCGGCGACGCCGGCGTATCGAGCCGCAGGCACACGTGCTTCGCGAGATCCTCGGGCGTCGTCGGCGTGCCGTGCCGCGCGAGATACTCCCGCGACGCGACGAGCACGCTGCAGCTCGTCCCGCAGGTCTGCGCGACGTAGCCCGAATCGGGCAAGTGCGACGCCGACACGATCGACACGTCGTAACCCTCCTCGACGAGGTTCGGCATCCGCTGTGCGAGCGTGAGCTCGACCGACACGTCCGGGTTGTCTTCCTGATAACGCACGATGGACGACACCACGTGGCTCTGCCCGAGCCCGGTCATCGCGTGAATCCGCAGCTTGCCGCTCGGCCGCAGCAGCGCGTTGCGCGCCTCGGCGTTCGCGTAGTCGATCTCGGCGAGAATCGATTTCGCTCGTTCGAAGTAGCGCTGACCGCTTTCCGTCAACCCGAGATGGCGGGTCGTCCGGTGCAGCAGGCGCGTCTGCACGTGCGCTTCGAGGTTCGAGACGGCGCGCGACACCTGGGCGGTGGTCGCGTCGATTTCCTTCGCGACCGCGGTGAAACTTCCGGCTTCGACGACGCGCACGAACAGGCGCATGTTATCGAGCATGTCCATGGGGATTGGCTTCGGGAATGAATGGGAAACGATGGCCGGCGAGACGCGGCTGGCGCCGCCGAGCGCGGCCGGGGACGGCTGATCGACCGGATGCGCGGGCCATGAGACAGGCTAGGTGCGGGCATCGCGGGCGGCAAATGTCGTGATTCGTCGAGATCAGTTCGGGCGAATTGTACGCCGATGCGCGCCGGCGCGCTCGCTCGCGCCCATTTTCCGCATCCTGAAACACCGACGGCCGGCCCCGTCATCGTCGGGGTCGGCAATTTATATCACAATGACATATAATTTCGCGTTCGTCGCGCGACCGATCGGCGCACCCTCCATTTACGTTACGGCACTCCGACCTTGTCTTCGTCCCACGCGTTTCGTCATCGCCTCTTTCAGTGGCTCCTGCGCTTCGTCCCGATTCCCGTGACGCTCGGCTGGCGCGAGCGCCTGCGTTCGTGCGCGGGCGCGCTCGCCGGGATCGGCTGCGTCGGCGTGACGATGCGCGCGCTGCCGGGCATCCCGGGCGACATGCCGCTCCTCGTCGCGCCGATGGGCGCCTCCGCCGTGCTGCTGTTCGCGGTGCCGGCGAGCCCGCTCGCGCAGCCGTGGTCGCTGATCGGCGGCAACCTCGTCGCGGCAATGGTCGGCGTCGCGTGCGCGCGGTGGATCGCCGATCCCGTGCTCGCCGCGTCGCTCGCGATCGCTTGCGCGATCGGCGCGATGTTCGCGCTGCGCTGCGTGCATCCACCGTCGGGCGCGGTCGCGCTGACGGCGGTCGTCGGCGGCCCGGCCGTGCATGCGCTCGGCTTTCGCTTCGTCGTCGAGCCGATCGCGCTGCAATCGACGGCGCTGCTCGGCGCGGCGCTCGTCTATCACGCGCTCACCGGCCACCGCTATCCGCACGGCGGCGCGCGCAAGCAGCCCGAGTCGAACGCGCACGCCGCCGCGCCCCCGCTGCACGCGCGCTTCGTGCGCGCCGATCTCGAAGCGGCGCTGAAAAGCCGCGGCGAATGGCTCGACGTCGCGCCGGAAGACCTCGAATCGCTGTTGCGCGAAACCGAGCTGCGCGCGTATGCGCGCACGTTCGACGAACTGTCGTGCGCCGACATCATGTCGCGCCACCCGATCAGCATCGCGCCCGACACGCCGCTGCCCGCCGCGCTGACGCTGCTCGAGCGGCACCGGATCAAGGCGCTGCCCGTGGTCGACGCGGATGCGCGCGTCGTCGGCATCGTCACGCGCGCGGACTTGTCGAAGGCCGCGCCGCACGCGACGCCGGGCCTGTTGCGCCACCTGTCCGCGCGGCTGCCGCGCTCGCTCGTCGGCCCGGCGTTCGTCGCGCGCGCGGTGATGAGCGCGCGCGTGCGCACGGCGCGCACGACCACGCCGATCGCCGAGCTCGTGCCGCTCTTCGCCGATCACGGCCACCACCACATTCCGGTCGTCGACGCCGAGCAGAAGCTCGCCGGCATCGTCACGCAGGCGGACCTGATCGCCGGGCTCTACCGGCAATCTCAGGAGCGGCTCGCCGCGTAAGCGCAGAGAGCCGAAGCGAAGAAAACCGAGACGGGACTCGACACCATGAGCACGAACGCGCCGGACACCGCCCAAATACATCACAACATGATATATTTTCGCGCTTTCCGATCACGTTGGAGCGTCGATGACGAAACCGGCACGCGAGCTGCGCAAGGCGGATTTTGCCCAGCTTTCCGAATTCCGCTACCAGATGCGGCGCTTCGAGCGCTTCTCCGAGCGGGCCGCGCAAAGCGAGGGCATCACGCCGCTGCAATACCTGCTGCTGCTGCACATCAAGGGCTATCCGGAGCGCGACTGGGCGACGGTCGGCGAGCTCGCCGAGCGGCTGCAGGCGCAGCATCACGGCGTCGTCGCGCTCGTCACGCGCTGCGAGGCGCTCGGCCTCGTGCGGCGCAAGACGAGCGAAACCGACCGGCGGCAAGTGGAAGTGCATCTGGAGCCGGCGGGCGAGCGCGTGCTGGCCCGGCTCGCGGAGCTGCACCGAGCCGAGCTGAAATCGCTGCGCGGCGCGTTCCAGGTGCCGCAAATCGATTACTGATCCGACAATCAACGCAATCTCTGCCGACACCATGAGCATCGCCGATCCACACAAACGCGATTTCGCGACGAACGCAAGACTGCCGCGCATCGCGCTCCTCGCGCTCGCGATCGGCGTGCTCAGCACGTTCGCCGCGTTCGCGCTGCTGAGCCTCATCCATCTGTTCACGAACCTGTTCTTCTTCCAGCGGCTCTCGTTCGCCGACCGCTCGCCCGCGCTGAACACGCTCGGGCCGTGGGCGGCCGCGGTGCCGGTCGCGGGCGGCGTCGTCGTCGGGCTGATCGCGCGATTCGGCTCGGAGAAGATCCGCGGCCACGGCATTCCCGAAGCGATCGAGGCGATCCTGTTCGGCAAGAGCCGAATGTCGCCGAAGGTCGCGGTGCTCAAGCCGCTCGCGTCCGGCATCGTGATCGGCAGCGGCGGGCCGTTCGGCGCCGAAGGCCCGATCATCATGACGGGCGGCGCGATCGGCTCGCTGATCGCGCAGTTCGTGAAGGTGACGGCGGCCGAGCGCAAGACGCTGCTCGTCGCGGGCGCGACGGCCGGGATGACCGCCGTGTTCGGCACGCCCGTGGCCGCCGTGCTGCTCGCCGTCGAGCTGCTGCTGTTCGAATGGCGGCCGCGCAGCTTCCTGCCCGTCGCGCTCGCCTGCGCGGTCGCGGGCTTCGCGCGGGCCGCGTTCTTCGGCGTCGGGCCGCTGTTTCCGCTCGTGACCGCGCCGCCGTCGGCCGCAGCGCTCGGCTCGTGCGCGGCGGCCGGGCTGCTGTCGGGCGCGCTCGCATGCGCTCTGTCCGTCGCGCTCTACAAAACCGAGGACTGGTTCGGCAAGCTGCCCGTCCACTGGATGTGGTGGCCCGCGATCGGCGGCCTCGCGGTCGGGATCGGCGGGCTAATCGAGCCGCGTGCGCTCGGCGTCGGCTACGACGTGATCGGCGATCTGCTTCACGGCAACATCGCGCTGCAGTTCGCGCTCGCGATCCTCGTCGTCAAGGCCGTGATCTGGGTGATCGCGCTCGGCTCGGGGACCTCGGGCGGCGTGCTCGCGCCGCTGCTGATGCTGGGCGCGGGGCTCGGCACGCTGCTCGGGCCCGTGCTGCCGGGCGGCGAGCCGGCGCTATGGCCGCTCGTGTGCATGGCCGCGACGCTCGGCGCCACGCTCGGCGCGCCGCTCACCGCGATCGTCTTCGCGCTCGGCCTCACGCACGATGCGAACGCGCTGCTGCCGCTCCTCGCGGCGACGCTCGTCGCGCACGGCTTCGCGACCGTCGTGATGAAGCGCTCGATCATGACCGAGAAGATCGCGCGGCGCGGCTATCACATTTATCGCGAATACGGCGTCGATCCGCTCGAGCGTCATTACGTCGACGAAGTGATGACGCGCGACGTCGTCACGATCGACGCGGACCTGAGTGTCGGCGTCGTGCGCGCGCGGTATTTCGGCGCGACGCAGGCGCACCGCGCCTATCCGGTCGTGCGCGACGGCGTGCTGATCGGCCTGCTCGATCGCGCGACGCTCGATCGCGGCGGCGACGCGCACGCGGGCGATGCAAACGGCGGCGAAATGCGGGCGAGTGACGGGCGAGCGAAGCGAGAGCCGATGGCCGACATGCGGGTGGCCGACATGCGGGTGGCCGACATGCGGGTAGCCGACATGCGGGTGGCCGACATGCGGGTAGCCGACACGCGGGTGGCCGACGCACGAGTACCCGACCTGCCGGTGGCCGACCTGCTGCCGCGCCGCACCCCGCCTTTCTCGCTCGCCGACGAAACGTGCCGCCTCGTCGCGACGCGGCTCGCCGTGCATCGGCTCGAGCGCCTGCCCGTGGTCACCGATCCCGACACGATGCGGCTCGTCGGCATCGTGTCGCGCAGCGATCTCGTGAAGCCGGCGCTGCGCCACTTCGACGACGAGCACAAGCGCGAACGCTTCCGCCGCGCGCATCCGGCCGCGTTCGTGAGGCGGCGCTTCGCGCCGGCGCGCAAGACGGGCTGAGCGGCGCGCTCGCGCATGGCACATGGCGCCGGCGATCGCATCGGCGGATAATTCCCCGCTGCGAATCCGGCTGGCGCGCGATGAAACACGAACTTGAGAATCAGATCGAGACACTACGCAAGCGCATCGTCAAAACCGGGGTGTCGAGCAAAACCCCGGATGAACGGTCGATCTGGCTTCGCGCCCGGGCGCGCGAAGTCGACGATTGGAAAAATCGGCTCGGCGGAGTCGATTTGACGCCGCCGGTCATTCAGGCGCTGCAAGCCCGGGCGGACGCATGCCTGCGTTGCGCGCAGCGCAAGGTTCGAACCGCGAACGAGGCCGACGAGCTGCGCGCCGAGGCCGGGGCGGTCATGCCGGCGCATCCTCCGCGCCTGCGACGCAAGCGGCTCTGATCGGCCGCGCGCGGACGGCGAATCTGGCGCATTCCGTTTATCGATTCGCTTTCGCCTCGCCGCCGGGCGACGCCGCGCGTCGGCGCCTCGAGTGAAGAGCGCCGCGACCGGCGGGTGCGCGCCCACGTTCGGCGCATCGCGCGCTGCGCGTTGCGGAACGTCGGCTTCCCAACGTCATCGCGCATCCGGCGCGCGAGCGAAAAACGCAGCCGTCCGGCAAGCCGCGCCGCCTGCCGATCCGATTCGCTCGTGCGAGGCCATCTCCCGCGACGACCCGACGCCCAACGCGTCACATATGCTTGAACTGCCCCGCATACGCGCGGCTCACCGGCAGCACATCGCATCGGCCGCGCAGATGAATGCGCAGACGCCCGAGCAGATCGCGCTCGATCCGGTCGATCGCCGCATACGAGACGATCACGCCGCGATGCACCTGCGCGAAGCGATCCTGATCGAGCCGCTGCAGCAGTTCCTTGAGCGGCGTGCGGATCACGTGCCGCTCGCCCGCCGTCACGACCTCCGTGTATTTGTCGAGCGCCCGGAAATACAGCACGTCGTCGACGGACACGAGCCGCGTCGTATCCTTCAGCCCCACCGTCAGCCAGCGGATCGGCGTCGCCGCCTGCGACATCCGCGCGCCAACGAGCGCGTGCGCGCGCGCCGGCGCGAAGCCGCCGCGCTGCAGCTTCGCGATGCAGCGCAGAAGACGTTCGTCCGTCACTGGCTTCAGCAGGTAGTCGACGGCCGATCGATCAAATGCCTCGACCGCATGCTCGTCGTACGCCGTCACGAACACCACGCGAACGTCGGGCACGAGGCTTGCAAGCTTCAGCCCGTCGATGCCCGGCATGCGAATGTCGAGAAACGCGACGTCGGGGCGCGACGCGTTGAGCGCCGCGAGCGTGTCCACGCCGTTGCGCGGCATCGCGACGATCTCGAGCTCCGGCCACAACCCGGCAAGGCGCTCGGCGAGTTCGGCGGAGAGGTTCGGTTCGTCGTCGGCGATGAGCGCGGTCGGCATGTCAATCGATCGGAATGTGCAAGGTCGCGGTCACGCCCCGCGCGGCGCCGGCCGTCGCGCCTACCGACACGCGGCCGTGCTCGCCGTAGAGGCGCTTGACGCGCGCGACCACGTTGGCGAGCCCGACGCCGCCGTGAAGCTTGGTTTCGCCGTTGCCGAGGCCGACTCCGGTGTCGATCACGCTGAGTTCCAGCGTCGCGCCGTTGCGCACGCCGCGGATGCGAATCTCGCCGCCGTCGATCGACGGCTCGATGCCGTGCAGCAGCGCATTCTCGACGAGCGGCTGCAACAGAAGCGGCGAAAACGCGAGCTCCCGCAACGGCGCGGGCACGTCGATCGCATAGCGCAGCCGCTCGCCGAGCCGGATCGACGCGATCCGCAGCAGCGCATCGACGAGCTCGAGCTCCTCGCCGAGCGTCGACGTCGCCCGGCGGGTGCGGCCGAGGCTCGCGCGCAGGTAGCGGTTCAGGCTGTCGAGCATCGTCGACGCGCGGACCGGATCGCGCTCGATCAGGCTCTGCACGTTCGCGAGCGTGTTGAAAAGAAAATGCGGCTCGATCTGCGCCTGCAGCAGCGCGAGGCGCGCGGCCGTCTCGGCCTGACGCGCCTCGGCGGCTTCGCGGCGCTGCGTCTCGAGCGATGCGCGCATCCTCGCCGCCTGCACGAACAAGATGAAGAACGCGCAGGCGACACTGGTGAGCGCGAGCGACGAGCCGTACGCGAACCATTCGCGGACGCTCGCCCGGCCGATCAGATGCGGCACGTGCCCGATCGTCGACGCCGTGATCTCGAAACCGGCGAAGACGCTGACGGGCGCGACGATCAGCACCTTCGGCAGCACCCCGAGCTTGCCCCGCGTCAACTTGTCCGCGCACCAACAGAGCAGCAGCGCGGACAGGCCGATGCCGTTCGCGAGCACGAGGTACGGCAGCACCGCGTCGTCGCGACGGTTCGCCCACGAGCTCAGGCCGATCACGCAGTTGAACAGCACGAGGCCGAACAGACCGAGCATCCTGCGGCGCATGGTTCGCGGAACGCCGGAATCGGTCGTCCGAGCGAACAAAAATGGATGAGGCCGGCTTTGCATGGTGTCGAGCGAGCGAGAACGCGAACGAAAGCGATGCCACGACCTTGACGCCAGGCGCGCGCAAACGGCGCCGCGTGCGACGAACGGCGCCGACGCGCGACGAAACGCCATTGCATCCGACGCGCGGCGACGCCTCGGTCACGATTGTAGTGGAACGCCGAGTCGAGCGGCCGGCCTTGCCGAATGCGGCGAGCCGATCGTGCGCGCCCCGCCCGTTCGCGCATTGCAATCGCATTGCCCGCCGTCGCGGCGTCGCATCGTCGCGCCGATCGACGAACGCGGCTTGCGGCGACGCAACATGCCGGGCAAAACCCGCTCGCAGCAAACGCCGCTCAGGCCACGCCGGGCCGACCGCGATGCCGCGTGAGACGTGCCGCGCCGCCGTATGTTGCCCGCCCGCTCGTCGCACATCGATGCCGTTCGTCGCCCGGATTGCGCTGTCCGTCGCAAACAACTGCGCACGCAATCGAGCGCGCCTATTGTGGTCGACAAGCCGACCAACGATTGCGATCTCGATCATGTCCTCGATACCCCGCCTCCCGCCCTACGTCTTCGTGCTGTTTTGCGCACTGGTCTACGTCGGCGTGAAACGCTGCTTCCCGCGCGAAGTGACGCCGACGCGCCCGCTTCTGACGCCGATCGTGTTCGCGATGCTCGGCATCACGAGCCTCAATTCATTGTTCCCGCGCGCGGGCACCGGCGCCGACGCCATCGCGCTGACAAGCCTTGCCGCCGGTGCGGCGATCGGCTGGCTCCATGCGCGCCGCTGGAAACTGCAATTCAACGTCGAGAAAACGCGTCGGCTCGTGCGCCTGCCGGGCGACGCGAGCCTGCTCGCGACGCTGATGCTCACCTTCGCCGCCGAAACCTACATGCATTACGCGGTCACGGCCGCGAAGCCGTGGGCCGTGACGAACGCCTTCGTCATCGCGTCGTTCGCGGTCTGGGGCATCCTCGTCGGCATGCCGCTCGGCCGCGCGATCAACGTGGTCGCGCGCTGCGTCCGGCGCGCGAACGAATCGCGCGGCAAGGACGGCGCATACACGTTCGATTCGAACTGACCCGATATGCGCGAGAACGCGGCGGTGCGCAATCGGCGCGATCGGCGCGATCGGCGCAGTCGCCGCGCGGCGATCGCGCCAGGCGCGCGGCGGCGTTCGGGCAAGCCGCGCCGGCCGATCGACGGGCTCGCCGTCGAGCCCGCGCCCGCCAATGCGCGCCCGATCGCACCGAATGCCGGCCGGCCGAGCACCTCGACACCGAAGACAGGAATCCCGCGCGGCCCACATAATGACGAACCCATCGGCCGGATCACACAGGATCAACGATGCTTCTCACGACCCTCGAACAACTCGAAGCGCACTACGGCAAGCCGAGCGACCGCTCTCTTTGGAAGGAGATCCCGCATTTGAGCGACGACTACCGCGCGTTCGTCGCGAAATCGCCGTTCATCGTGCTTGCGTCGTCGGGCCCGGACGGCCTCGACTGCTCGCCGCGCGGCGATCGCCCCGGCTTCGTCCGCGTGCTCGACCCGCACACGCTCGCGATCCCCGATCGCCCCGGCAACAACCGCGTCGACACGCTGCGCAACATCGTCGCGAACGGACGCATCGGCGTGCTGTTCGTCGTGCCGGGCATAGGCGAGACGCTGCGCGTGAACGGCCGCGCGAAGGTGTCGATCGCCCCCGAGCTGCTCGCGTCGTTCGCGGTCGACGGCAAGCCGGCGAAGGCGGCGATCGTCGTCGACATCGAGGCCGTCTATTTCCATTGCTCGAAGGCGTTCCTGCGCTCGCAGCTGTGGGATGCGTCGCGACACGTGCCGCGCGCGGAACTGCCGTCGCCGGGCGCGATCCTGAAGAAGCTCGCTCCCGCCGAATTCGACGCCGAGCAATATGAGCGAGAACTCGAGGAGCGTAATCGCACGCGGCTTTATTGATACCGCTTAGTCGATGCGGCTCTGTTGATTCGGCCACGTCGATTCGATCGACCGACACGCGCGGTGCGGACGAAGCGCGCCGTACCGCATCGCACGTGACGCGGCGCGGCGCTGCACGAGACGGCGGATGCGCGCGAACACACCTGCATCGACACGCACCGACACGAGATGCGCAAGCGAAATGATCGCGATGCGCACCGTTCGCCCGAAGGCGAAACGGCGGCAAGATGAAACGGGAGCGCCGGCGGACGTTCCGCCTGTCAGACGGGAAGACTGCTCGGAGATCGACTTTCGCTGTCCAAAGCGTCGGTCCCGTGAGTTGAAAGCATCGTCTGTTCAATGAGGGCCGCTTGCCCCGTCAAACGAGCGGCGCGCGCCAAACAATCTATGACAATCTTTTGCCGTCGATTTGAACGTGCTTAACAGTCATCGAGCGCATCCTTTGCCATCATGAACTCAACGAATACGAACGCGACGGGGCCACCGTTAGCATGCACCCTGCGCCAAGCGGCCGCAGAGCCGCGCGGCGCAGGCTGACGGTTTCAAAAGCGCGCCGCATCCGGCGCGACGGGTCGCACCGAATTCCCCGCTTCACTCCTTCGCAGCGCCAATCCATTCATCCCATTCGTCCGCAAGCATGCGCGCGGCCTCGGCGACGCCGGGTCGTCGCGCGTGTGTGTGCGCCGCAGCAATCTCGCTGCGACACTCTCGCGACGTGCGCAACGCACCCGGTTGCGATTGGCAAGCTCCTTAACATCTTGTTTCCGAATCGTCGGAACATCGCCGACGATGCGCACTCAGACTGGATCGTAGTACCCGTTGAAACCCGATTCACGAATCACGACCAGAGGGAGATAACGTGAAATACTCACCGTTCATCGCATTGATCATGGCAGCTTCGGTGGCAACTTCGGCCAGCGCCGCAGGTACCGATGTCCAAAACGTGGGACAGAGCCAGAAGCCTGCGCAGGACGTCGCAACCTGCATCGCGAAGACCTGGGCCGACAAGGCGCAGCAGCAGGTCGTCACGCAGGAAGTGCTCGCGAACGGTCTCGCCGCTGACGTCTACGTGCCGGGCCAGCAGCCGCCGAACGGCGCAGCCGCGGTCGTGCGCCCCGCGCCCTCGGGCAACGCGAAGACCTGGGTCGGCTTTCGCGCGGGCAGCGGCGCCGCGGGCGGCGCTGCCGCGAGCGACATCAATAGCTGCCTGTAACGCCTGACCTGCCGGCGACGCCGGCATGCGCCGAACACGCCGGCGCGGCGGAAGTCGCGCCGGCGTGTTGCGCGTTTACCGCTCCCTCGCACCGCCCCGCCCCCTCGCGCGCCGACCGATCCGCATGCGCGACGCCTTCATCGAGTCAGCCCGTTTTCCGTCAGCCGCAGCCCTTTCACGTCGATGCCGATCATCTTGCGCGTCGACTGCCGCACGCCGTCACGCAACTGTTCGAGCGCGGGCGCGTTGCCGCTGCGGCGCAAGTCGTTCTGCGCCGTGACGGCGATCATCGCCAAATAGGCAAGCGTCTCGGCGAGCCGCTGCTTGTCGGCGTCCGACATCGCGCGAATGCGGTCGTCACGAACCAGCGTCGCGCTCGACTTCGCGCGCAGCGCATCGACGCCCGCTTGCCGTCCGCGCGCGTCCTCTCCGTTGACGACCTCCCACGACATCACGACATACGCGGCGAACACGTCGCCCAGATTGCGGCGATCGAACGCGCGGCGCGGCGCGACGCCACGCGCTCGAACGCCTCGAGCAATTCGCCCTGCTCGACCACGCGCTTCGCCTCGTCGCGCCTGGACGCGTCGCCGTGCGCGAGGAAGTTCACGATATCGGCCTGCACCTGCCGGTGGACGGCGGCCGTCTCGGCGAACGTCAACGCCGCGGGCGCCGCATGCGGCGAAGCGGAACGCGCGCGATCGGCGCCGCCGCGCGCATCGCGCCCGGGCACCTGCGAGCCGCCCCCGAGATTGCCGCCGAGGTCGTCGTTCACGATCATGCCCCGCCCGAGATCCGCCGTCGCGCCCGGATCGAATTGCGCGAATGCGGGCGCCGCGACGAGCGAGGACAGCAGCTTCAGCGCGGCGGCGAAGCGAATGATTTTCTGCATGAGCAACCCTTCTCCTGTTTCGGGAATCTGCGTAGACGCAACGCCTCGTGTTCGCGCATGTCGATCGCGCAGCGGCACGTCGACGCATCGGCGCGCCAATCCACGCATGTCGCGAGCATTGCGCGCCGCGCGCCGAGCATGCCGCGCCGAACACGCTGGCGGCGAGCGCCGTGGCCGCCGCTACTGCGCGCCGCGATCCCGCCTCGCGCGCAGCACGGCGCGCCGCTCGAGGCTCTCGGCCGACCACACTTCGTCGGACGCATAGTATTCGGGCACGGCGCGCGCGTCGGGCGGCAAGATCACCCACAGCTCTTTCGACGACGTGAAGATATGAATGTCGGGCGGCAGGCGGTCGGGATCGTCGAGCGTGCCGACGCGAACGAAGCTCACCGCGCCGCCGCCGCCCGCGTAATGACTCCACACCGCGATGCGGCAATGCGGACAGCGCGCGATCTTCTGGCCCTTGCCGCTGTTCGACGGCGTATCGACGATGTCGACTTCGCCGCGCAGCAGCAGCAAGCGGTCCGATTCGATCAGCGCGTTCAGCGCGAACGCGGTGCCGGTTTCCCGCTGACACCAGCGGCAATGGCAGCAATGCACGATGAGCGGCCGGGACGTCATCCGGTAGCGCACCGCGCCGCACGTGCAGCCGCCTTCGTAAATCGGGGGTTCGTCGGTTGGCATGCGTCGCCTCGCTTGAAAGGGGCACGATCGCCTGTGCGTCGCGCCATCCGATGATCGCCCTTCGCGCGATTCGTGTGAAGCGCCTTCTCTTGCTTCGCCCGGCCGAACCCGCCCGCGTCCGACGTCGCGCGCCCGTCGCGCCGCCGCGCCGCGCTGCGCCGCGCTGCGCCGCGCAACGAATCTGCGAAATCCCCGCGAACGGTGGCATGATAACGACCTTGCGCGTCATTACACCCACCTGCATCCGAACATGTCGAACCTGATCGTTCACGGCGGCGCCCCGCTTCGCGGAGAAATCACGCCGTCCGCCAACAAGAACGCCGTCTTGCCCATCCTGTGCGCGACGCTCCTCACCGATCGGCCGCTGCGGCTCGTCGGCGTGCCGGACATCACCGACGTCCGCAAAATCCTCGACATCTTCCGCACGCTCGGCAGCGACGTGTCGATCGACTACGCCACGGGCGTGCTCGACCTGCATCACCGCGCAACGGCGTTCGATCCGGCCGTCCACCGGCTGCCGGAGGAAATGCGCTCGTCGATCATGCTGGTGCCGCCGCTGCTCGCGCGCTTCGGCGTCGCGCGGCTCGAGAACGACGTGAAGGGCTGCACGCTCGGCGTGCGCGAGATCGACCCGCACGTCGAGGTGTTCGAGCGCTTCGGCGCACGGATCGAGCGCACGTCCGATTCGCTGATCGTGCGCGCCGACGGCCCGCTCACGCCGAATCATCACTGGTTCGACTACGCGTCCGTCACGACGACCGAGAACTTCGTGCTGTGCGCGGCGTCGGCGAACGGCACGTCGACGCTCGTCAACGCAGCGTCGGAGCCGCACGTGCAGGAGTTCTGCCGGTTCCTCGCGATGCTCGGCGTGCCGATCGAAGGCATCGGCACGTCGCATCTGAGCGTTCAGGGCGGCCGCGCGCTCGCGGGCGGCGAGTACCGCTTCAACGAAGACTTCCACGAGATCGCGACGTTCCTCGCGCTCGGCGCGATCACGGGTGGCGACATCGCCGTGCGCAACGGCTCGCCCGAGCAGTTCCCGCTGATCGACCGGACCTTCGCGAAGTTCGGCGTGCAGGTCACGCACGAAAACGGCTGGTCGCACGCGCTGCGCGACGGTCCGCTGAAGGTGAAGCAGCCGTTCACGCGCAACATCCTGACGAAGGTCGAGGCCGCGCCGTGGCCTTACCTGCCCGTCGACCTGCTGCCGATCTTCATCGCGCTCGGCGTGCAGGCGCAAGGCAGCGTGATGTTCTGGAACAAGGTCTACGACGGCGCGATGGGCTGGACGGGCGAGTTGTCGAAGTTCGGCGCGCACGTGTTCCTGTCCGATCCGCATCGGCTGATCACGTTCGGCGGGCTGCCGCTCAGCCCGGCGCGCGTCGAGAGCCCGTACATCATCCGCGTCGCGATCGCGCTGCTGATGGTCGCGGCTAGCATCGACGGGCGCTCGGAGATCCTGAACGCGCAGCCGATCCGCCGCGCGCATCCGCACTTCGTCGAGAATCTTCGCTCGGTCGGCGCGAACGTCGAGTGGACGAGCGGCGAGTAAATCGATGCGCCGCGCGGGCGCTCGCGCAATCGCGACGCGCCCGCGCGGCTTGCCGGCCGCCTACTTGAGCCGGCCGGACAGGAACTGCGCCAGCCGCTCGCTCTTCGGATTGACGAGCACGTCCTGCGGATGCCCCTCTTCCTCGATCCGCCCCTGGTGCAGGAAGATCACATGATTCGACACGTTGCGCGCGAAGCCCATCTCGTGCGTGACGACGATCATCGTGCGCCCTTCTTCCGCGAGCGCCTGCATCACCTTCAGCACTTCGCCGACGAGTTCCGGATCGAGCGCCGACGTCGGCTCGTCGAACAGCATCACTTCGGGCTCCATCGCGAGCGCGCGCGCGATCGCGACGCGCTGCTGCTGCCCGCCCGACAGATGCGACGGATATTTCGCCTCGACGCTCGGCGCGAGCCCCACCTTCCGCAAATACTCGCGCGCCCGCGCCTCGGCCTCGGCGCGCGGCAGGCCGAGCACGCTGACGGGCGCCTCGATCACGTTCTCGAGCACGGTCATGTGCGCCCACAGATTGAAGTGCTGGAACACCATCGAAAGCTTCACGCGCATCCGCTGCAATTGCTTCGGATCGCCGATCTTCGGCGCGCCGCGCCTGTCGCGCGTCACGCGAATCGATTCGTCGCCGAGCGTGATCGTGCCCGCGCACGGCTGCTCGAGAAAGTTGATGCAGCGCAGGAACGTGCTCTTTCCCGAGCCGCTCGAGCCGATGATGCTGATCACGTCGCCCGCCTTCGCCTGCAGCGAGATTCCCTTCAGCACCTCGTTGTCGCCGAACTTCTTGTGCAGGTCGTCTACCGTGAGCTTGTACATTCGCCGTCGTCCTTGATCGTCGTGGAATTTCGTTGCTCGATGCCGCTGCGCGCCGCGTCGCGCATCAATGCCCTTGGGGCTTCAGGAACGCGAGCCAGCGCGCCTCCATCCGGCGGAACAGCCAGATGAGCGCGAACACGACGATCGCGTACAGCGCGGCCGCGATGCCGTACGCCTGAAACGATGCGTAGGTGGCCGAATTGACGTCGCGCGTGACCTTGAGGATGTCGGGCACCGTCGCCGTGAACGCGAGCGTCGTCGCATGCAGCATCAGGATCACTTCGTTGCTGTAGCTCGGCAGCGCGCGGCGCAGCGCCGAGGGCAGGATCACCCGCGTATACAGCTTGAACGGCGACATCCCGTATGCAAGCCCCGCCTCGATCTCGCCAGGCGACGTCGATTTGATCGCGCCCGCGAAGATCTCGGTCGCGTACGCGCATTCGTTCAGCGTGAACGCGAGCAGCGTGCAGTTCATCGCGCTTCTGAAGAAGCTGTCGAGCCACGCATGATCGTGCACGACGCTCAGGCTGTAGATGCCCGTGTAGCAGAGCAGCAGTTGCACGTAGAGCGGCGTGCCGCGAAACACGTACGTATAGAGCCAGACCGCGCCCGACAGCGCGCGGTTGCTCGACGCGCGCGCGATCGCGAGCGGCACCGCGAGACCGAAGCCGAGCCCGATCGACACGACGAGCAGCCACAGCGTGATCGCGAGGCCGCTCATGCGGTAGCCGTCGCTGAACAGGTAGTTCTGCCAATATTGACCGATGATCTGAATCACAGCGCCAGCCTCCGCACACCCGCCGAATAGCGTTTTTCGAGGTACATCAACACGAGGTTCGACAGCGTCGTGATCGCGAGATAGATCGCGCCCGCCGCGAGCGTGAAGAAAAAGAAGTTCAGCGTGCTCTTGCCCGCGTCCTGCGCGGCTTTCACGACGTCGGCCAGGCCGATGATCGACACGAGCGCAGTGGCCTTCACGAGCACCTGCCAGTTGTTGCCGATGCCGGGCAACGCGAAGCGCATCATCTGCGGGAACATGATTCGTGCGAACACGCGCCACGAACTCATTCCGTATGCGAAGCCCGCTTCGAGCTGGCCGCGCGGCACCGCGAGAAACGCGCCGCGAAACGTCTCGGTGAAGTACGCGCCGTAGATGAAGCCGAGCGTGACGATGCCGGCGACGAACGGATCGATGTCGATCTGGTCGACGCCGAGCATGTCGGTCGCGTCGTTCAGCAGGATCTGGATGCCGTAGAACAGCAGCAGCATCAGCACGAGATCGGGCACCGCGCGGATCAACGTCGTATAGAACGTGCCGATGCCCGCCAGCATGCGATTGCGCGACAGCTTGGCCGCCGCGCCGGCGAGCCCGAGCGCGAGCGACGCGGCGAGCGAAAACACGGCGAGCTTGATCGTCTCGAGCGTGCCGGCCCACAGCAGCGGGCCGAAGCCTTGAAAGAGCATCTGCGATTTCCTCGATGTGCGCGGGCGCAGCGCGCCGTCGCCGTGAAGCGCGCGCGCAAGCTGTCCGTCGGGTTTCAGGGGGATTACGAATCGCTTCGGCGCGGCGATTTCATGCCGCCGAAGTTGTATGTACAACTTTGCTTCGACCGAATTCGGCCGGCAATCAGTGTTTTTCTCTAATGTCCGGCCGGCCGCATCATGCTCAAGCGCGATGCGCGGGCCGCAGCGCGCGATCGTCGGGAGCGCGAATGAAATTCGTCACGGGATGGACGAGTCGGTTCGTTCGTACGCACCTGCGCGCGGCCGTCTCATGTCTGACGTAATGGGTTCATCGCCTGTTCACCGGGATTCGCGGCAAAGCCCCTCGAGAGGGGTCGGCGATGTTCGGCGGCAGCGCAAGACAACGGCCCGCCGCTTTCGGCCGGCTCCGGACGACCGACGGATGCGGGAAGCCGAATCGTCGACAATCGGCGGGCGCGCCGCCATCATTGGCGGAAAGCGCGGAACAACGGGCTTCGACCGATGAGCCGAAGCCTCGTTTCCCGCAACGCGCGACGTGGGTCAGAAAGTATGCATCATCCCGACGTACGCGCCCGTCTGCGATTCACCCGCGAGCGGGCTCGTGTTCGGCGTCGCGTCGCGCGGCGTCGCGAGCAGCGAGAAGTTCGAATTCCCGCCGTTGCGCATGTAAGCGACCGTGCCGTACAGAAAGGTCCGCTTCGACAGGTTGTAAGTCGTCCCGAGCGCGTACAGGATCGCGTGGCCGGACGGATCGTGCGCCGCGTCGCTGCCGTCGCCGCCGCGCACGCGCACGTAGTAGCCGCCGCCCGTCACCGCCCACTGCGCCGTGGCCTGATAGGTCGCGCCGAGCCAGAAGTGATCGGCGCGATCCGCAAGGCCCGCCGGCGTGTCGGGCGCCGAATAATGCGTATAGGCGCCCTGGATCTTGAACTTCTGCACCTTCACGTTCGCGCCGATGAAATACTCGCGCGAGCTCGAGAAGATATTGCTCATGCGGCCGTTGCTGTCGCGCAGTTCGTCGTACATGCCGCGCACGTCGAGCATCGGCGAGTGATACGAGATCATCACGCCGTCCGAGCGGCCGAAGTCGCCCTGCGCGCCGTAATTGAAGCCGCGCGACTGGTTGCCGAACGCGTACTGCGCCTGCACGTCGAAGCCGCCGAACACCGGGCTGTGATACTCGACGTTGTTGCTCGTCTGCTGCCAGTTGCGCCCGCGCACGAGCGACGCCGACGAGAACGCCTGCTGGACGAACGGATCGAATTCCCACACGCCGTCGCTGTCGATGAAGAGATTGCGGCCCGCCTGCAGCTTGCCCCACGTGTCGTTCGTCAAGCCGACGTACGCGCGCCGCGACCACATCCGGCCGCCGCCCGTCGTGCCGTTCATCACCTGGAACGCGGTCTCCAGGTTGAAGATCGCCGACGTGCCGCCGCCCAGATCCTCGACGCCCTTCAGGCCGAACATGCTCGTGCCCCAGTCGCCGCTCTCGGCGCTCCAGCGCGACGAGCTGCCGCCCGAGGGATTCGCGATGTGATTCAGGTATTCGACGCCGCCGTCGACACGGCCGTACAGCGTGACGCTCGTCTGCGCGCAAGCGAGCGCGGGCCCGGCCGCGACGAGCGCGGCCATCATTTTCTTCGAATGAAAAACCATTGTTCTCCGCCTGTTGTCTTCTCTCAGGTTCAACACACGTCCGGCACGCCGCTCAACCGCGATCGAGCGAATAGCGTCCGGGGCCAGCCGCGCACAGAGCGAACAAGCCGCCCGTGATCGCGATGTTCTTGTAGAAATGGATCATCATGTTCATCTGCTCGGCGGCGGCCATCGACCAATAGTGATGGCCGATGAACGCGGTGCCGATCGTGTAGAGGCCGAGCAGCAGCGCGAGCGGCCGCGTGTAGAAGCCGATCAGGATCGCGATGCCGACGAAGAATTCCATCACGATCGCGACGACCGCCGCGATCGAGGGCAGCGGCGTGCCCTCGGAAGCCATGAACTGGGCCGTGCCCGAGAAATTCAGCAGTTTCTCCCAGCCGAAAATCACGAACAGGATGACGATCAGAATGCGGGAAAGCAGCAGCAGAGCGTCTTTTTGACGCGCAAGGAAAGTTTGTCTCATCGTCGTGCGGAGCGGGAAGCGGGCGTCGCGCGCGCTGCGACGACGCGTCGCGCACGAGCCGGTTGCGAACCGAGGCGGCCCACGGCGCGCGCCGCGCGCCGCCTCCCTGTCGACTGCGACCTGCCACCGGACGGCCGCCCGGTGCGATGCCGTCCTCCTCGATCGCCGGATAACCCGACCCGTACGTTACTGCGCGGCGCGCAGCTTCGCAACGTCCTGTTCGCTCACCTTCGCCGCCGGATTGCCGAACTGCCCGGTCAGATAGTTCGTGAGCGCGGCGATCTGCGCGTCCGACAGCTCGTGGCGGAACGCCGGCATGCCGACGTCTTCCTTGCCCGCCTTGCGCGCGACGCCGTTCAGGATCACCTGCACGAGATTCGTCGGGTTCGGCGCGCCGACCGTCGAATTGTGGAAGAGCGGCGGATAGTAGCCGTCCGGCGTGCCCTTGCCCTGCATCTGGTGGCAGCTCGCGCAGTTGCCGAGATACAGACGCGCGGGATCGACGCCCGTCGACGCGAGCGCGACCCCGCGCAGCCGGATTCCGTCCTCGGCCGGCTTGCCCCATGCGGCGCGCGCCTTCGCGCTGCCGTCGGCGACGGCGGGCACCGTGCGGACGTACGTCGCGATCGCGCCGATGTCCGCGTCGGTCATCTGCGAGAAGCTGTGCTCGACCGCCTCGGCCATCGGCCCCGCCGCCTGCGCGAGACCCGGCACGCTGCCCGTGCGCAGGTACTGCACGAGCTGCTGCTGCGTCCAGCCGCCGATCCCCGCGTTCGCGTCCGACGTGATGTTGTAGCCGTCCCAGCCCGAGAGCACCGAGCCCGCGAGGAAGCTGCCGCCCGTCTCGTCGAGCGATTTCTCCTGCAGCGCGACGCCGCGCGGCGTGTGGCACGTGCCGCAGTGCGCGAGGCCCTGCACGAGATACGCGCCGCGGTTCCATTCGACGCCGCGCTCCGGCTTCGGCTGGTACGCGCCGTCCTTCAGGAACAGCAGGTTCCAGATCTTGAGCGGCCAGCGCATGCTCAGATACCACGGGATCTCGTTCTTGCGCGCAGGCTGCCTGACCGGCTCGACGCCGTGCATGAAGTACGCGTAGAGCGCCTTCACGTCGTCGTCGCTGACCTTCGCGTACGACACGTAAGGCATCGCCGGATACAGGTTGTCGCCGCTCTTCGCGACGCCGTGACGCACCGCGCGCTCGAAATCCGCGAACGTCCAGTCGCCGATGCCCGTTTCCTTGTCGGGCGTGATGTTGGTCGTGTAGATCGTGCCGAGGACGGGCGCGCGCATCGGCAAGCCGCCCGCGAACGGCTTGCCGCCCTTCGCGGTGTGGCACGCCATGCAGTCGCCCGCGACGGCCAGATAGCGGCCGCGCTCGACGAGCGCGGCGTCGGCGGAAGGCGCGGATGTCGCCGACGTCGCAGATGCGGCGGCAGCGGCCGGCGAGGACGAAGCCGCAGCGGCAGGCGCGGCGGCAGCGCCGGCGTCCGCCGCGCTCGACAGGCCGGGCAACGCGAGGCAGCCGGCCAGCATGAAGGAAAGCGTTCGTTTCAGCATCAGATTTCCTTCTTCAACTGGTCCGAGATCCGCAGCGCGAGCGCCGCGATCGTCAGCGTCACGTTCACCGTGCCGACCGTCGGCATCGTCGCGCTGCTCGACACGAACAAGTTCGGATGGTCGAACGTGCGGCAGTCCTTGTCGACGACCGAATCGCGCGGATCGGCGCCCATGATCGTCGCGCCCGTGATGTGGTTGTTCGGCGCGAATTCGTCGTTGAACACGACGTCGGTGCCGCCCAGCACTTTCGCCGCGGTCGCGTAGACCTCGCGCGTGTGCACCGCGCCGCGCTTCACGTAGTCGTCGATCGCATAGGTGATTTCCGGGCGCGGGATGCCGATCGCATCGGTCGCCGTCTTGCTCGGCACGATGCGGTTCTCCGGTTGCGGCAGGATTTCGTGGAAGCAGTCGAACTGCACGTAGCGCGCGGAGCGGTCGCGGATCTGCGCGTCGAGCTCGGCGGGCTTCAGCAGCTTGCCGGCCTTGAAGATCTTCTGCGTTTCCTGATCGATGCGCGACAGGTTCGACAGGTGGATCTTCTTCGCCGCCTCGGTCGCGCGGAACGGGCCGTCGCGGAAACCGATCAGCGACGTCATCTCCTGCGGGCCGCGCCCCGGCCACAGCTTCTCGCTCGCGTAGAAAGACACGCCGGTGCCCGGATGGTCCATCAGGTTGCGGCCGACCATGTCGGAGCTGTTGCCCACGCCGTTCGGGAAATCGTGGCTCGTCGACATCAGCATCAGCTTCGGCGTCTCGATGCCGTTCGCGGCGAGCACGAAGTACTTGCCCTCGACGCGGTGCTCGACGCCCTTCGGGTCCTTGTAGAGCGCGGCGACGATCTTCTTCTGCGGGCCGACCTCGAGCTTGTGGACGACCGCGTTCTCGACGAGCTTCGCGCCCGCCTGCTCGGCCTTCTCGACGTGAACGATGCCGTTGTACATCGCGCCGATCGGACAGATCGGCATGCAGTTGTTGTTGCCGCAGCAGGTCGGACGGCCGTCGTACGGGCGGCTGTTGCGCGCGACCGGCTCGGTCACCACGTGGAATTTCGGGTCGTGGTTGTTGAGCGCGGTCTTGATCGTGAGCTCGTTGTAGGACAACGGCAGCGGCGGCATCGGGTACGCCTCTTTGCGCGGCGAGAACAGGTCTTCCTCGGGGCCGGGGCCCCAGACGCCCAGCTCTTCCTCGGCGCGCTGGTAGTAGTGCTCGAGATCGTCGTACCGGATCGGCCAGTCACGGCCGACGCCGTAGACGGTCTTCATCTTGAAGTCGTTCGGAATGAAGCGCCACGCGGACGCGGCCCAGTGCCACGTCGTGCCGCCCACCGCGCGGATGTACTGCGAGTTGAACTTGTGCTCGCCCTTCAACACCAGGTAGTCGTTCGGCGGGCCGTATTCCGGATGCGGCGCCCACGGGCTCGACGGATACGGCGCCATGAAGTCCATCTTGTCCGGCTGGTTGCGAAAGCGCTCGACGATTTCCCAGCGCGGCATGCGCGGGCCGGCCTCGAGCAGGATCACCGACTTGCCCGCCTTCGCAAGCTGATGCGCGACGATCGCACCCGCGACGCCCGAGCCCACGACGACGACGTCGGCTTGTTGTGTATCGGACATCAGGCTTGCCTCTCGATCGGTTTGTCGGCCCAGAAGCCGGGTTTGTTGGGGCAGTACGAGCGGATCACGAGCGTGTCCGACACGACGCCGAACATCAGCGCTTCTTCATAGGTGATCACGACGTTGTCGACGATGCCGAGATACCACGCTTCGAGAATGCGCAGCGCGAGGGCTTCCTGATCGGGCGTGAGCGTATTCGCGGCGAGCGCGCCGGCGAGCTTCGGCAGCCCGTCGCCGAGTTCGAACGAGCCCTTCTGCAACGCGTGCAGCAGCCGTTCGCCGACTGCGCGGTTCAGGCCGGTCTTGCCGGTCAGCGCCTCGGACAGCGTCATGAACGCGTCGAGCGGCGCGGCGCTCGGCGCATCGGCGAGCGCGCGCAGCGTGAGCGATCCCGCAAGGCCCAAGGCGCTCAGCGCGAGCGAGCGCTGCAGCCATTGGCGTCGGGTGAGCCCCCCACCCATGGGCTCGACCGCGTCGCTCGGGCGACGCGCGTGGGGATTGGTGTCGTTATTCATCGTTCCTTCTCTCAAGCGTCGGGCTCGGGAAAACGAGTGTTGATATTTCTCAAACTACGGCGCGGCTCCGAAATGTACGCGTTCGCCGCCAATTGAACAATCCCTTTATAGTTCATCGAATCGTTTTGCACTCCCTTGCAATGCGGGTTCCGGCGGCTTTTTCAGTTTTCGCAAAAAATTGTTTCTCAATGCGGCGTTGCGGCGTGCGGACTATCTGGAGTACGCAGCAATAAGGCGTGGCGCGATCACGGAGGCGCGCGCCGATGACTTGAACGAACGGCGCGGCGCAAACGGCGTTCGGAGGCTGCCGGAATCGATGGCGGAAGCCGCGCCGCGGCGCGGCGCGGCTGTTCCGTTGACGCTCGATCGGCCGCGCGGTCGGTTCGACGCGCCGGCGCATCGCACCGACCGCCTCCGCGCGCGCCGATGCCAGTCATTCGTACGATTGCCCGGACTCCTGAAGAGCGCGCGCATTTCAGGCCGACAACGAATGGTTCAGTTCACGAATTCGGCCAGTTTGGCGGAATCGTCTGAATGAGGTGTTTGCCACGGCGCTTTTCCGCTCCCCCTATGCCCGCCGCCGCGTGATTGCCGAATCGAGGAACGTTTTGCACGCGGAAACGTTCCGACATATCGTGCCCGCATCGTTATCGTGGATACGCGGCGCACGTGCGGCCACCCATACGCCGAAGAAGCGCTTTTCATTCACGAACGCGCCGCACGACGGCGCCCGGCCATCGCGAACGCTCGCGCTCGATCGCCCCGCTCCTGGACGGTTCGGCGCGGCCCTCCACGCCGACGATCGTCATACTCATACGTTTGCCTTCGCTCGACTTGCGCAACGCACGCGCGCCGCACGTGCCCGCCGCCGTCGCGAAGGTCTTGCCGCGAGATCGCTGAAATCCTCGATGCCCGAATCCCTGCGCGTGCGAAAGCGAATGCCCGCCGGGAGGAAACATTTCGCTCGGCCGCGCCGCCCGCTTCTGCCGCTCATGCGTATTCGTCATTGCTGCGGCTCCAACGGTCGCTCGTGTGGTTCCGCACGAGCGAAATGCGGTTCCGCGACGAGAACGAAATTGCGTTGACGACGAGCCCGGTGCGTTTCATCGGCCGCTCGAATTCGCCTGCTATCTTCGTCGCGACGTCGCGCGAATAGCCGGCGCCCCTCCACGGTTCGTCGGAATCAGAAACGGCATCGGCGCTTCGCGAGCGCCGAGTCGCGCAACGCCCGCCCCGTCGATATTCCCGAGCGCTCCAGCAAGTTCGCGCGCATCCACCGAATGCGCCCGCGGCCGAACCGGCACGCGCATGCGGCGGCAATCCGTTTGAAACGAACGCACATGCTTTTCGCGAGGAAAAGCCGGAAGAAATGCGATCGTAATGCGATCAAAAACTTCGAGCCCCGACGCGCGGCGGCCTCGCCTTTCCGCTCGATGACGCGCCCGCATGCCGAATATGCGCCGAGCGCGCATCCGATTGGCCGTTTTATACGGTCGTTCTCCGTTTCCCCCGCTTATCTCAAAAAATA
Organism: Burkholderia sp. ABCPW 111; assembly: GCF_000773065.1. Taxonomy (NCBI): domain Bacteria; kingdom Pseudomonadati; phylum Pseudomonadota; class Betaproteobacteria; order Burkholderiales; family Burkholderiaceae; genus Burkholderia; species Burkholderia sp. ABCPW 111. The sequence goes on from NZ_JPWT01000058.1 coordinate 44,924, forward strand.
ATCTCGAACCAGGCCGCTTCGTACACCAAAAATGCTCGTGATTTTGTGCGGCAAGCGACTATATTTTCCGAAAGACTATCAAGAATTGTTAAACGCAGCCGTTACTCACACCAGTAACTCCGATCGGGCGCGCACGAGCCCGACGGATTCAGAACAAGACCTGGCGACGTACGGGATGCAACGAGGACGAGGATGCTCAGCGACCTCCCGCGCCATGGCCTTGACCGCGTTGACCGCGCATGCGGTTTCGAACCCACGGGTGGAGAGGCACCATGTACAACAAACGTAGCAATCCTGACAAGACGCGGTTTGGCCAGGCCCGCGCAGTGGCCGGCATTCTCTCCATGTCCTTCCTCGTTCCGCTCGCCGGTTGCGGCGGCGGAGGCGGCGGGGGCGGAAGCAGCACCCCTTCGGCAGCCGCACAGCCGACGCCGGCTCCGGCGCCGACACCTGCCCCCTCATCGGGTTCGTCGCAATCCGCGACTTCGTCGACATCGACAGCCGCTTGCCCCGTCACGCAAGCCGCATCGACAGCCGCAAGCGCGCAGCTCGCCTCCAGCGCCGTTTCGCAGGACGCGCCCGTCGACCACCTGATCGTCAAGCTGCAGGACGCGGCGGCGACGGCGGGATCGGGCGCGCGCATCATGGCCGCGACGAACGGCGCGACGCGACTGGATGCGGTGATCCAGCGCGTGATGTCGCAATGGAACACGAAGAGCGGCGCCGCTCGCGCCTATGCGCAAAACGTCGCGCCGACGAGCGCCGTGCAGGTCGAGCGGACGATGTCGGGCGGCGCCACGCTGCTCGCACTCGGACAAAAGATGAACGCGGATACGGCCAGCGCACTCGCGCAAACGTTCGCGGCCGACCCCGACGTTGCGTACGCGGAACCCGACCGGCGTGTGTTCGCCCGCACGGTGGCGAACGATCCGGACTACGCGCAGCAATGGAACTACTTCGATCCGACGGCCGGCATCGATCTGCCGAACGCATGGAACGTGACGACCGGCTCGCCGGGCATCGTCACCGCGGTGCTCGACACCGGCTATCGCCCGCATCCGGACCTCATCGCGAACCTGCTGCCCGGCTATGACTTCATCACCGACATCAACACCGGCAACAACGGCCACGGCCGCGGCCCGGACGCGACCGATCCGGGCGACTGGGTCACGCAGCAGGAGCTGACCGATCCGTCGAGCCCGTTCTATCAATGCGCGAGCGGGCCGTCGAACAGCAGTTGGCACGGCACGCAGGTCGCCGGCATCATCGGCGCCGCCGCGAACAACGGCATCGGCATCGCGGGCGTCAACTGGTACGGCAAGATCCTGCCCGTGCGCGTGCTCGGCAAGTGCGGCGGCGCGACGAGCGACATCGCCGACGCGATGCGCTGGGCGGCGGGCCTGCCCGTCGCCGGCGCGCCGACGAACCTGACGCCCGCGAAGGTGATCAACCTGAGCCTCGGCGGCACCGGCACGTGCGGCGACACGTTCCAGCAAGCGATCAACGACGTGATCGCGAAAGGCGTGAGCGTCGTCGTCTCGGCCGGCAACGACGGCCAAGCGACGACGCTCGATCGCCCGGCGAACTGCCAGGGCGTGATCGCGGTCGGCGCGACCGACAGCACGGGCCAGCGCGCGTGGTACAGCAACTTCGGCACGGACATCACGCTGAGCGCGCCGGGCTCGAACATCCTGTCGACGACCAATGCGGGCACGACGGTGCCGACCACCGACGCGTACGGCACGCACAGCGGCACGAGCCTCGCCGCGCCGCAGATCGCAGGCATCGCATCGCTGATGCTGTCGGCGAATCCGAACCTGACGCCCGCCCAGATCGCCCAGAAGCTCGCAGGCACCGCACGGCCGTCGCCATCGACGACATCCTGCCTCGCGCGCGCGCCGGGCGCGGGCATCGCCGATGCGGGCGTAGTGGTTGCGTCCGCAACGAAATAGGCGAGCGCCGCAATCACGCGCGCATGCGGCGGCCGCCCGAACGGGCGGCCGCTCGCGCTTGCGGCCACGCATGGCCGCCGTCGCCCGGCACGAATCGCACATCGCACCGCCCGCGAATATGCGCGCAAGTCGCGTAAGCGCGCTGTAAAAAGCTTGACGCTTCGTACGCCGACCCTTTACCATCGCCCCGTCTTGATACTTGGAGTGTTCCGTGAACACCGATGCGAGTTGTAGTCGGTCCTGCACCGGCTTGACTGCTGACTGAGGCATTCGCGCAGAGCCCCCAACGCTTCTGCCGCATCCCGGCCAGCAGGATGCGGCGTCTTTCCGGCCGTCTCGGCCCGATCTTCCCGCCACGAATTTTCCGAACGAACGACGCATGCGCCGCCATGCGCGCGTCGTGCACGCTCGTTCGCACGATGCACGGCCTGCGCCGTGCACGCGGGCGCATGCGCTCGCGCGCCGCCGCCGCGTGCGTGTGCGCGCCGATTTCGCATGCGCCCGCCGTGCGCAGTCCTCCTCCCGGACGCCGCCTCGCGTCCGCCCCACGATCGACAGGAGTCCAGATGGAAGCAGACGACAGTAGCCGATTACCGCTCGCCGGCGTCATGCCGCGCGACGCGCGCGTCGCGTCGGCTGCGCCGGCGAGCGATCCCGATTTCCCACTCACTCAGCCGAACGCGCGCGACGCGAGGCGGCGGGAGACGCTCGGCCCTCGATGACGCCGGCGCTCCCCGCCCGCCGCGCGCGGCACACGGAGCGACCGATGACACAACGCACTCCTTCAAAAAACAAGCAACGCGGATTCCTCCATTACGGTACGCGGGGCGACGGCGACGATCGCCGCCCGATGCGCATCGAATACGAATCCGCTCGACCGCTCGCCGACACGCTCGCCAATCTGCGCACGAGCGAGCGCGGCCTCACGACCGCCGATGCGAAGGACCGCCTGCTGTGCGACGGCCCGAACGAAATCGCACACGACAAGCCGCCGCACTGGACCCGGCAGCTGTTGAGCTCGTTCAACAATCCGTTCGTCTACGTGCTGCTCGTGCTCGCCGCGATCAGCTTCCTCACCGACGTCTACTTCGCCGAGCCGGACGATCGCGACTACGTCAAGATCACGATCCTGCTGTCGATGATCACGATCAGCGTGCTGCTGCGCTTCGTGCAGGAATTCCGCTCGCTGCGCGCGGCCGAAAAACTGAAGGCGATGGTCCGCACCACCGCGACCGTGCAGCGCCGCACCGACGATGCGAATGGGCCGATCAAGCACGACGTGCCGATGCGCGACGTCGTCGTCGGCGACATCGTGCATCTTTCCGCCGGCGACATGATCCCCGCCGACGTGCGGCTCATCTCGTCTCGCGACCTCTTCATCAGCCAGGCCGTGCTGACGGGCGAATCGCTGCCCGTCGAGAAATACGACACCCTCGGCGCCGTCGCGCAGAAATCCGCCGAACCGGCGAGCGGCCCCGGCGGCGGCGCGTCCCGCGCCGAGCACGCCGCACACGACGGCTCGCTGCTCGATCTCGCGAACGTGTGCTTCATGGGCACCAACGTCGTGAGCGGCACCGCGACCGCGGTCGTCGTCGCGACGGGCGCCGATACGTATTTCGGCGCGCTCGCGAAGAACGTCGTCAGCCACAAGCGGATCGAGACGAGCTTCGATCGCGGCGTATCCAGCGTCAGCTGGCTGCTGATCCGCTTCATGCTCGTGATGGTGCCTGTCGTCTTCATGATCAACGGCTTCACGAAAGGCGACTGGCTGAGCGCGCTCACGTTCGCGCTCGCCGTCGCGGTGGGCTTGACGCCCGAGATGCTGCCGATGATCGTGAGCGCGAACCTCGCGCGCGGCGCGGTCGCGATGGCGCGGCGCAAGGTCGTCGTCAAGCGGCTGAACTCCGTCCAGAACTTCGGCGCGATGGACGTGCTCTGCACGGACAAGACGGGCACGCTCACGCAGGACAAGATCATCCTCGAGCATCACCTCGACGCATCCGGCCGCAAGAACGAGGACGTGCTGCGTCTCGGCTGGCTGAACAGCTTCCATCAGAGCGGCCAGAAGAACCTGATCGACATCGCGATCGTCAATCGCGCGAACCAGCTCGGCGACTGGATCAAGCCGCAGGGCTATCGCAAGATCGACGAGCTGCCGTTCGATTTCGTGCGGCGGCGCCTGTCCGTCGTCGTCGAAGATCCGCGCGGCACGCACCTGCTCGTCTGCAAGGGCGCGGTCGAGGAAATGCTCGCGGCGTCGACGCATGTTCAGGACGACCAAGGCGTGCGCCCGCTCGATTTCGTCGAACGCAAGCGGCTGCTCGCGCAGGCGAGCGCGTACAACGAAGACGGGTTCCGCGTGCTGATCGTCGCGACCCGCGCGATTGCGCGCGGCGACGAACGCGAGCAATACCGGACGGCCGACGAGCGCGACCTCGTCGTGCGCGGCTTCCTGACCTTCCTCGATCCGCCGAAGGAATCGGCGGCGCCTGCGCTCGCCGCGCTGCGCGAGAACGGCGTCGCCGTGAAGGTGCTGACGGGCGACAACCCGACCGTCACGCTGAACGTGTGCCGGCAAGTCGGCCTCGAGCCCGGCAAGCCGCTCGTCGGCGCCGAAATCGAGGCGCTCGACGACGCGGCGCTCGAAAAGGCGGTCGAGCGCACGACAGTGTTCGCGAAGCTCACGCCGCTGCAGAAGGCGCGCATCGTGAAGGCGCTGCAGGCGAACGGCCACACGGTCGGCTTCCTCGGCGACGGGATCAACGACGCGCCCGCGCTGCGCGACGCCGACGTCGGCATCTCGGTCGACAGCGGCGCGGACATCGCGAAGGAAACCGCCGACATCATCCTGCTCGAGAAGAGCCTGATGGTGCTCGAGGAAGGCGTGATCAAGGGCCGCGAGACGTTCGGCAACATCCTCAAGTACCTGAACATGACCGCGAGCTCGAACTTCGGCAACGTGTTCTCGGTGCTCGTCGCGAGCGCGTTTCTGCCGTGGGAGCCGATGCTCGCCGTGCAGATGCTCGTGCTGAACCTCATCTACGACACGTCGCAGATGCTGCTGCCGTGGGACAAGATGGACCCCGAGTTCCTGAAGAAGCCGCGCAAGTGGGAAGCGAAGAACATCGGCCGCTTCATGCTGTGGGTCGGACCGACGTCCTCCGTGTTCGACATCACGACGTACGTGCTGATGTGGACCGTGTTCGGCGCGGGCGCGCTCTACCACGCGCAAGGCGGCGCCGCCGGCCAGCTCGTGATGAACTCCGGCTGGTTCGTCGAGAGCCTCGTGTCGCAAACGCTCGTCGTCCATCTGCTGCGCACGCAGAAGATTCCTTTCCTGCAGAGCACCGCATCGCTGCCCGTGCTGCTGTCGACGACGACCGCGATCGCGATCGGCTGCTGGCTGCCGTTCTCGTCGTTCGGGCAAGCGCTTGGCTTCATCCGCCTGCCCGGCGACTACTGGCTGTGGCTCGTCGCGACGATGGCCGGTTACATCGCGCTCGCGCAGATCGTGAAGACGCTCTACGTCCGTCGCTACAAGCAGTGGTTCTGACGCGACGCCTCCACGCTGCATCCGGCCGCGCGCCGCGCGCGCCGGCCGCTCGTTTCATCGAAGGTGACGATATGAAAAGAATGCTTCCGCTCGCGGCCGCGGGCGCCCTCTTCACGCCCGCCGGCGCGCACGCCGACCACCCGTTCACGTCCGACGACACGAACACGCAGGGCGACGGCAACTGGCAGTACGAACTGAACGTCGAGCGCACGTCGAAGCAGCCCGACATCGGCCGCCAGCAGCTATGGAACACGACGCTCACGCGCGGCTTCGGCGAGCGCGTCGACCTGTACGTGCAGGCGCCGTACACGCACGTGCAGACGCGCTCCGACGAGCAGGGCTCCGGCTTCGGCGACGTCGAGATCGGCGCGAAGTGGCGCGTGCTCGAACATGGGCCGTTCAGCATCGCGGTGAAACCTCGCTTCACGATGCCGGCCGGCCACGACGCGCGCGGACTCGGCAACGGCCGCGTCAACGCCGGCGCGACGCTGCTCGCGCAGTACGACATCGCGCGCGTGCAGTTGCTCGCCAACGCGGGCCTCATGTACCAGTCGAATCGGCAGGACAACCTCACGTCGATCTGGCAGGCGTCCGGCGCGATCATCTATCGCGCGACGGACAAGCTGCGGCTCGGCATCGACATCGGCATCTCGCGCAATTCCGAACGCGGCGCCAGCGCGAATCCGGCGTACGTGATCGCGGGCGCGATCTACACGCCGCGCGACTGGCTCGATCTCGACGTCGGCTATCGGCGCGGGCTCAACGATCAGATCTACGATCATTCGTTGATGGCGGGGATCACCGTGCGGTGGTGAGCCGCGTAGCCGCGGCAGCGTGACGGCGGGGCGGGCTGTCGGCCGCCCCGCTCTCTTTTGTATCGCCGGGCTTGTATCACTGGCCTTGTATCACTGGCCTTGTATCGCCGGCCTTGTATCACTGGCCTTATATCGCCGGCCCCGCTTCGCCGGTCTCGTTTCATCGCGCGAACCGCATCGCGCGTGCGTCGGCGCTTCGTGACGGCCGCGCGCCCTCCTGCGCTCATGCGAGCCACCCACGGCCGCGTCAGCCGTCGCCGCGCGCCGCCGTGCCGCCGCCGAAAAGCGCATCGCACAACTCGCGCCCCTGCGCGGTCAGCGCCGCGCGCCCCGTGCCGTCGTCGCGCATTGTCGTCTCGGTGAGGCCTGACGCATCGAGCTGCGTCAACGTGCGTCGCAGCACGCTCATCGGCACGCGTGCGCGCTTGCCGAGCTTCGCGAGCGACCACGGCGCGCCGCGCGCGTCGTCGGCCGCTTCGCGCAATTGCAGCAGCACCGCGACGATCGCCGGATCAAGGCCGTCGTCGCCGTTCGGCGACGTCGAGCGTTCATCGCCTGCCGGACGTTCGCCCCGCTTACCGCTCTCGCCGTATTCACCGCATTCAACGCATTCAACGCATTCAACGCATTCAACGCATTCAACGCATTCAACGAGTTCACCGCGTTCGTCGCGCACGTCGCGCACGTCGCGTTCGTCGCCCATCGCATCCGTCATCGCCGCCTCGGCCGTCATCGCTTCGCACACACCGCGGCCAGCCTGCCGAGCGTCTTCACGGCCGCCTCGATCTGCGGCGACCACGGATAGCTGTAGTTCAACCGGATGCAATGCCGGTACGCGAGCGTCGTCGAGAACATGTGCCCCGGCCCGAGCGTGATCTTCTGCGCGAGCGCGAGCCGGTACAGCTCCATCGCATCGACGTCGTGCGGCAGCTCGACCCACAGCACGTAGCCGCCGCGCGGCTGCGACAGCCGCGTGCCGTCCGGAAAGAAGCGCCGCACCATCGCCGCCATCATGCTCGCCTGCTGCGCATAGAGCTTGCGAATCCGCCGCAGATGATGGTCGTAGCCATCGTGCTTCAGATATTCGGCGATCGCGAGCTGGTCGATCGCGGGCGTCGCGAGCGTGTTCAGGAACTTGAGCTTCTCGACGCGATCGCGGTAGCGCCCCGGCATCGCCCAGCCGATCCGGTACGCAGGCGACAGGCTCTTCGAGAACGACGCGCAATGCAGCACGAGCCCGCGCGAATCGAACGCCTTCAGCGTGCTCGGCCGCGCGGCGCCGTAATACAGCTCGTGATAGACATCGTTCTCGATCGCCGGCACGTCGTGCCGCGCGAGCAGCTCGACGAGCGCGCGCTTGCGCTCGTCCGGCATCAGGAAGCCGAGCGGATTCTGGAAATTCGGCATCACCATGCACGCGGCGACGCGCTCGCGCGCGAGAATCCGCGCGAGCGCGTCGAGGTCGATGCCCTCGCCCGGATGCGTCGCGACCTCGATCGCGCGCATCCCGAGCCGCTCGATCGCGTGCAGCATCGCGTAGAACGTCGGCGATTCGACCGCGATCGTGTCGCCCGGCTTCGCGACCGCCTGCAGGCACAGATTGATCGCCTCGGTCGCGCCGATCGTCACGACGATCTCGTCCGGATCGACCGCGACGCCGCCTTCCAGGTAGCGGCGCGCGATCTGCCGGATCAGCTCCGGATTGCCGGGCGGCAAATCGTCGATCACGCCCCAGCGCGTACGCCGCCGCGCGATCGCGTGCGCGTGCCGCGCGATGCGCTGCGCGGGAAACGGCGTCGCGTCCGGGTACGGCGAGCCGAGCGGCACCGCGTCGTCGCGCGCGATCGAGCGCAACGTCGACAGCACGAGCCGGCTCACGTCGACGGCCGACGGCACCGCGACGGGCGCCGACGCATGCAGCTCCAGCTCCGGCGCCTCCTGCCGCGCACGCACGAAGTAGCCGGACTGCGGCCGGCTTTCGATCGCGCCGCGGCTCTCGAGCACCAGATACGCGCGCACGACGGTCGTGACGCTCAGCCGGTGCTGGCGGCTCGCCTGCCGCACCGACGCAATCCGCTCGCCCGGCCGGTAGACGCCGCGCCGGATCATCGCGTCGATGTCGTCCGCCAGTTGTTCGTAGCGCTTCACCGCTCGCCCCGTTCATTCATTTGTCGATATGAAAGAGTACAGTTTATTGACGCAACGCACCAGAATTGCGAACTGTATTCTTTTTCTTTCCGGGGAGGTGTGCTCCCGGGCCGCGCCGCCGTGCGCGTACGCTTCGTTCCGTCGCCGTCCCCAACCGGCGCTCGGACTCTCGAAGACATGAAAATCAAGGAACCAGACGCGCGCATCGCGCCGTACGCCCACCCGGCGGGCGGCTGGGGCGCGCTCAAGTACGTCGCGATCAACCTGTTCAAGGAAAAGGTGCCGGGCGGCAACTACCGCGCGCTGCTGCGTCAGAACCAGCCGGACGGCTTCGACTGCCCCGGCTGCGCATGGCCCGACCGCGAGCATGCGTCGACGTTCGAGTTCTGCGAGAACGGCGTGAAGGCGGTGGCCGCGGAGGCGACCGCGAAGCGCGTGACGCCCGCGTTCTTCGCCGAGCACACGGTCACGTCGCTCCTCGATCAATCCGATTACGAACTCGAGCAGCACGGCCGCCTCACCGATCCGATGGTCTACGACGCCGCCAGCGACCGCTACGTGCCGATCGCATGGGACGCCGCGTTCGAGCTGATCGCGAAACGCCTGCGCGCGCTCGACGATCCGAACCGCGCGGCGTTCTACACGTCGGGACGCGCGAGCAACGAGGCCGCGTTCCTGTACCAGCTGCTCGTGCGCTACTACGGCACGAACAACTTCCCCGACTGCTCGAACATGTGCCACGAGGCGACGAGCCGCGGGCTGCCGGCCACGGTCGGCGTCGGCAAGGGCACCGTCACGCTCGACGATTTCGAGCTGGCCGACACGCTGCTGATCTTCGGCCAGAATCCGGCGACGAACCACCCTCGGATGATGGGCGAGCTGCGCGCGTGCGCGAAGCGCGGCGCGACGATCGTATCGGTCAACCCGCTGAAGGAGCGCGGGCTCGAGCGCTTCGCGAGCCCGCAGCATCCGGCCGAGATGCTGACGCTGTCGAGCACGCCGATCGCGTCGACGTTCGTGCAGCCGCAGGTCGGCGGCGACTTCGCGCTGCTCAAGGGCGTCGCCAAGCGCGTGCTCGAGCTCGACGACGCGGCCCGCGAGCACGGCGACGCGCGCGTGCTCGACGTCGCGTTCATCGCCGCGCACACGGCGGGCTTCGACGCGTTCGCGGCCGATCTGCGCGCGGAAAACTGGGCCGCGCTCGTCGCGCAAAGCGGCGTGCCGCGCGAGCAGATCGACGCGCTCGCGCAAATCTACGTGCGCGGCGAGCGCGTGATCGCGACGTGGGGCATGGGCATCACGCAGCACAAGCACTCGGTCGCGACCGTGCACATGCTGTCGAACCTGATGCTGATGCGCGGCAACATCGGCCGTCCGGGCGCGGGCCTTTGCCCCGTGCGCGGGCACTCGAACGTGCAGGGCAACCGCACGGTCGGCATCGAGGAGAAGCCGTCCGACGCGTTTCTCGACCGGCTCGGCCGCACGTTCGATTTCGCGCCGCCGCGCGGCCACGGCTACGACGTCGTCGAGACGATCGAGGCGATGCTCGACGGCCGCGTCAACGTGTTCATCGGCCTCGGCGGCAATTTCGCGATGGCCACGCCCGACACGCCGCGCACCTGGCAAGGCCTGCGCAATTGCGGCCTGACCGTCCACGTCACGACGAAACTCAACCGCAGTCACCTCGTGCACGGCCGCGAAGCGCTGATCCTGCCGACGCTCGGCCGCACCGAGATCGATCGGCAGAACGGCGTCGCGCAGGGCGTGAGCGTCGAGGATTCGATGTCCATGGTCCACGTGTCGTACGGGATGAATCAACCGGCGTCGCCGAACCTGCTGTCGGAGATCGCGATCGTCGCGCGGCTCGGGCACGCGCTCTTCGGCGGCGACAAGATCGACTGGCTCGGCTACATGAACGACTACGCGAAGATCCGCGACGCGATCGAGGCGAGCATCGAAGGCTTCGACGGCTACAACGCGCGGATCGCGCGGCCAGGCGGCTTCCATCTGCGGATCGCGTCGCGCGAGCGCGAATGGCTCACGCCGAGCGGCCGCGCGAACTTCATCGCCCACGCGCTGCCCGCCGACACGCCGATCCAGCGCGCCCGCGCGCGCCACGGCAAGCGGCTGATGACGCTGATGACGACGCGCTCGCACGATCAGTACAACACGACGATCTACGCGCTCGACGACCGCTATCGCGGCGTGTTCGGGCAGCGGCGCGTGGTGTTCGCGAACCCCGACGATCTCGCGATGCTCGGCTTCGAGGCGGGCGAGCGCGTCGATCTCGAGACGGTGTGGGACGACGGCATCGAGCGGCGCGTCGAAGGCTTCCTGCTCGTCGCGTACGACATTCCGCGCGGCTGTCTCGGCGCGTACTACCCGGAGACGAATCCGCTCGTGCCGCTCGACAGCGTCGGGGACGTCTGCAACACGCCGACGTCGAAGTCGATTCCGGTGCTGATGCACCGGTGCACGGCCCACGCGCCGCGGGCGGCGTAACGCGGGCTCCGCATGATCGTCAGGCCGCGCGAGCACTGGTTCCGGATGCTGTTCGTCTGGAACGGTTCGGTGCTCCCGTCGATACTGCCGCAGCTCGCGCTGATGAGCGCCGTGAGCGTCGTCGCGCTGCTGACGGACGGGCGCATTCTCGGCGAGAAGGTGCCGCTCAATCCGACGCCGTTCACGCTCGCCGGCCTCGCGCTCGCGATCTTCGCCGCGTTCCGCAACAACGCGAGCTACGACCGCTACTGGGAGGCGCGCAAGCTGTGGGGCGGCGTGCTGACGGCGGCGCGCGCGCTGACGTCGCAAGCGATCGGCTACGACGCGACGGCCGACGGCGCCGCGTTCGCGCGCGCCGCCGCGGGCTTCGTGCACGCGCTCAAGCATCAGTTGCGCGGCACCGATCCGGCGGACGACCTGCGCCGCCGCCTGCCCGCCGACTGGATCGCGCCGACGCTCGCCGCGCAGTTCCGCCCGAACGCGATCCTGCACGCGCTGCGCGGCCGGCTCGCCGACCGGCATCGTCGCGGCGCGCTGACCGACACGCAGCTGTGGATGCTCGACGCGCAACTCAACGAGCTCGGCGCGAAACTCGCGGGCTGCGAGCGAATCGCGTCCACGCCGATCCCGTTTCCGTATCACGTGCTGCTGCACCGGACCGTCTACGCGTACTGCGTGATGCTGCCGTTCGGGCTCGTCGATTCGATCGGCATCGCGACGCCGTTCGTCTCGGTTTTCGTGTCGTACACGCTGATCGCGCTCGACGCGATCGCAGGCGAGATCGCCGATCCGTTCGGCGACGGGCCGAACCATCTCGCGCTCGATGCGCTGACGCGGCAGATCGAGCGCTCGCTGCTCGAATTGGCCGGCCTGCCGCTGCCGGACGAAATGCGCGCCGGGGAGAGCCACCGGCTGACGTGACGGCGGCGATGCGCCGCCCGGACGCGGTGCCGATCGAATCGGCGCCTGCCGATCACGGCGACGCTCGCGCGTTGCTCAATGAGCGTCGCGAGTCAGCTTGATCAGCTTCGTGCCCTTGAACCGGCCTGCCCGATCGAAATCGAACGCGACATGGGCGACATGCTGGGTGCCGCACGCGTGACAGCCGTCCACGAGCTCGTAGGCGAACACGAAACGCTGCCCGTGCCCGCGCGTATCGGCCGCCGAGACGAAGCGCGCGCCGGCGCCCCACATCTCGAGCGCGCGATACTTCTTCTTGAGTGCGCTGTAGCCCCGCGCACGACTGATATCGACCGAGTCGATCAACTCGGTCGTGACGAGCGGCGGCACGCCGTTCAGCAGCACGTACGCTTCGTTCGTGTTCGCCCGCCCCGGATAGGTGACCACGCCCAAATCGACACGCCCCATTTCCTTGAACGAACTCAGATATCCGCCGTCGTTGTCGGCCTCGAGAAATGCGATCGCCTGCCGGCTCGCGCCCGATTTCTTCAGATAGTCGATCAGGCAGGCCTGATTGCCGTTGCAGGTTCGCCAGCCCGAGAAATCGTCTCCCTTCGGGGGCGTCCATACGGTCGCGGGCGAGTATTCGTCCGCTTCACCGCCGATCGTCGCCGCCTGTGCGACCACGGAACTCAGCACGCCGAATAATGCGCATAGCAGAATCCGCTTTTTGAATTTTGTCATTGGGCCATCTTATAAATAAATAGAGTGAAATCGATGCATCGCCGAGGCCGCAGTTTCGGCCGCTTTTCGGCCGATTTCATCGATTCGGCGTCGATCGGACATCGGCGATCGATGATGCCATAGAATCAGAGCCGATCGCGCATACGACGCGTTTTATCCATGATTAGTCGATAAACAAGAATTCATCGATAACTATGCTTTGATCATTGGGACTACTGCGAGAAGCAATCGGGAGCCGACATCGGACATCGCGCCCGCGCCGATTGCCCCGATCGACACGCGATGCCGCGTCAATGGCACGCCGCCCAGATCAGATACACGTTCAGCGCGACGATCGTCGCGGCCGCCACGCTCGCCGCGACCCGCATCGGCATGCGCAGCGCGTAGTCGCCGAGCACCGCGCGCCGGCTCGACAGCAGCAGCAGCGCAACCATCGGCAGCGGCAGCACGAGGCTCAGCACGACCTGGCTCATCACCATCGCGCGCGTGACGTCGCAACCGAGCGCGACGATCGCGAACGCGGGCGCGATCGTCACGACGCGCCGCACCCAGATCGGCACCTGGCGCCGCAGGAAGCCCTGCATCACGACCTGCCCCGCGAGCGTGCCGACGACCGAGCTCGACACGCCGGACGCGAAGAGCGCGACGAGAAAGAGCGCGCCCGCCGCCGGCCCGAGCAGCGGAATCAGCGTGTGATACGCGTCGCCGATATCGGCCATGCCCGGCATCGTCTCGTGGAACGCCGACGACGCCATCATCACCATCGCGATGTTCACGAAGCCGGCCGCGCCGAGCGCGAGCGCCACCTCGCGGTTCGAGAAACGCAGCAGCAGCCGGCGCTCGCGATCGTCGCGCGGCGTCGTGCGCCGCTGCGTGAGGCTCGAGTGCAGATAGAGCGTGTGCGGCATGATCGTCGCGCCGATGATGCCGACCGCGAGCGTGAGCGCCGCGCCGTCCCGCAATTGCGGCGTGACGAGATGGTAGGCGGCCGCGTGCCAGTCCTGCGGCGCGATCAGCAGCTCGCCGAGATAGCTCGCGCCGATCACGCCGACCAGCGCCGCGATCGCGGCCTCGAGCGGCCTGAAGCCGCGCTTCTCGAGCGTGAGGATCGCGCAGGTCAGCACGGCCGTCGCGCCCATGCCGACGACGAGCGGCAGATGGAACAGCAGGCCGAACGCGAGCGCGCCGCCGAGGAATTCGGCGAGGTCGGTCGCCATCGCGGCGATTTCCGACGCCGCCCACATGCCCCAGACGACGGGCTGCGGAAACTGCTCGCGGCACAGCTCGGCGAGGTTGCGGCCCGTCACGATGCCGAGCTTCGCCGACATCGCCTGGAACAGCATCGCGATCACGTTCGCGGCCAGCACGACCCACAGCAGTTCGTAGCCGTATGCGGCGCCCGCCTGGATGTTCGTCGCGAAGTTGCCGGGGTCCATATAGCCAATCGACGCGATCACGGCCGGGCCGACGAACGGCAGCGCGGCCGCGACGCCCTTGCGGCGCCCTTCGAGCGCGTCGCGCGCCGCGCGGACGGTGCGCGAGCTCGCCTCGCCGGCCAGCGCGAATTCGCCTGCGGATTTGCTCATCGTGGTGGAGAAAAGCATGGTGTTTGTCCGTTCGAGTTCTGAAGCGTTCTGAAGCATTCCGAAGCGCTTGGAAGCGTTCGGAATGCGCGGCGCGGCGGGCCACGAGACCCGCCCGCCCCACGACCGCGCGGCGCGGCCGGCGCCGCGCTTACGCCGGCACCACGTCCGGCCGGTTGCGCGGAAAGCGCGCGATCACGTCGGGCGCGACGTTCAGATGCGCCTCGACGAGCTTCGGCGGCGTGTGCGCGAGCCAGTCGGACAACGACACTTCCGCGTAGCGGTCGGCCTTGAAGATCTCGAGGAACACGAGATCGGTCGCGCCCGTGTTCTGCACGTAGTGGCCGAGGCTCTTCTTCACATAGCCGACGTCGCCCGCGCGGAAATCGGCCGTCTGCGCCTTCGGGCCCGTGTCGAACACCGTCATCCGCGCCTCGCCCCGGATGTAGTACTGCCACTCGTCCGCGTTCGGATGCCAGTGCAACTCGCGCATGCCGCCCGGCTTCACCGTGACGAGCGCGGCGGCGATCGTCCTCGACACGTCGAAGTTCGCGCTGTCGACGATCCGCACCTCGCCGCCGCGCGTCTGCACGTTCGGCTTCATGTCGCCCATCGAGAAGATGAACGGATGCCTCGGCGCGCCGCGCGACGAAGCCGACGCCCGCTGCGCGTCGGCAAGCGGCCCCGGATCGTCGCCCTGAAAAATCCACAGGTCGTCGAGCGGAATGTTCGAGAACGCGCCGGCGGGCACGCCGAAGTTCAGCGCGAGCACGTCGGGCGGCGTGTGGGCGATCCAGTCCGTCACCAGCAGCGTGTTGAATTCGGACGCGCGCCCGTTGTCGAACGCGAGCAGGAATTCGGCGCCGTCTACGCCGAGCCCCTGCAGCGAATGCGGCAGCCCGGGCGGGAAATACCAGAGGTCGCCCGCCTTCACGTCCTGCACGGACGGTCGCCCTTCCTCGTCGAGCACGGTGATCCGGCAGCGGCCGTCGAGCATGAACGCCCATTCGGCTTGCTGGTGCCAGTGCATCTCGCGAATGCCGCCGCGCGTGAGCCGCATGTTGACGCCGGAGATCGTTTCGGAAATCGCGAAATCGTCCTGCGTGACTTCGCGCGCCCAGCCGCCGTTCTGAATTCGCTTGTGCGAATTATTGAATGACGCCCAGAAAATCGGCATTCCGTTGATATCGGTGGCCGGCGGATTCTGAATAGACGGAAATTCCTTCATCAGCGCCGGATTTTTCGGCCCGGGATCGGTCAGGCTCTGCGAATTGCGCGCATTCACCGCGCCCTCGGGCGGGCTGTCCGGATTGCCGAACGAAGCGGCCTTCGCGGAAACCGCGATGCCGGCTGCGGCGAGCGCGCCGGCCGTATTGGCGAGCATCTTGCGTCGGGACAGGTTCGTCATGTTCACCTCTTCGATCGTCTTAACAAAAAAATGAATGCCACGGAATATCGATTCGACTTTCTTTAAATCGACATCCTGCCATGCAAGTTAAATACAAATAATCAAAAAAATTAAATGACTTGTTAACCTGAACCGATGAATTAATCTGATTCCCTTTAAGTTTGTAATATTCGGACGGCCGCGCGGCGGCGGTTGCCGCTCCGCGGCATCCCGGCCGCCGAGGTTTCTGAAACACGCCCGACAATGAGAGAATCGGGCTCGGCACCCTTACCGACGGAGTCTCGATGAAGCACTTGCTGTCCAAGCTCGCGGCGAGCGCCGCGCTCGTCGCGCTGGCCCCCGCGTTCTGCGCGCACGCCGCCACCCCGCCCGGCATCTTCGTGATCGCGACGCAGCTCGGCGAGTTCACGACGCTCGATCCGAGCGAGATCTACGAGCTCGTGCCGTCCGAATACGTCGCGAATGCATATGAACGGCTCGTGCGCGTCGATCTGCGCGATCCGTCGAAGTTCGAAGGCAAGATCGCGCAGTCGTGGAGCGTCGGCGCCGACGGCACCACCTACACGTTCAAGCTGCGCGCCGGCCTGAAGTTCCACTCGGGCAATCCGGTGACGGCCGACGACGTCGCGTGGTCGCTGCAGCGCACGGTGCTGCTCGACAAGGGCCCGGCCGGCGTGCTCGCGGACCTCGGCCTCACGAAGGACAATGTCGCGCAGAAGGTGAAGAAGATCGACGACATGACCGTATCGATCCAGACCGAGCGCAAGTACGCGCCGAGCTTCGTGCTGAACGTGCTGAGCGCCGATCCGGCGTCGATCGTCGACAAGAAGCTGCTGCTCGCGCACGAGAAGAACGGCGACTTCGGCAATGCGTGGCTGAAGAACGCGGACGCGGGCTCGGGCCCGTACCGGCTCGTCAAGTGGACGCCGAACGAGAGCCTCGTGCTGCAACGCTTCGACGGCTATCGCACGCCTTATCCGATGAAGCGCATCGTGCTGCGGCACGTGCCCGAAGCGTCCGCGCAGCGCCTGCTGCTCGAGAACGGCGACGTCGACGCCGCGCGCAACCTGAGCCCCGACAGCCTCGACGCGCTGTCGAAGGCGGGCAAGATCAAGGTTGCGTCATGGCCCGTGTCCGCGCTGCTGTATCTGAGCCTGAACACGAGGAATCCGAATCTCGCGAAGCCCGAGGTGCAGGAGGCGATGAAGTGGCTCGTCGATTACGACGGCATCCAGCGCGGCATCGTCAGGACGACGTACAAGGTGCATCAGACCTTCCTGCCGGACGGCTTCCTCGGCGCGCTGAACGCGAATCCGTACAGGCAGAACGTCGCGAAGGCGAAGGCGCTGCTCGCGAAGGCCGGGCTGCCGAACGGCTTCGCGGTGTCGATGGACATGCCGAACGATTACCCGTACGTCGAGATCGCGCAGGCGCTGCAGGCGAATTTCGCGCAGGGCGGAATCAAGGTGAAGCTGATCCCGGGCGACGCGAAGCAGGCGATCGGCAAGTACCGCGCGCGCCAGCACGACATCTTCATCGGCGAATGGTCGCCGGATTACATGGACCCGAACAGCAACGCGCGCGGCTTCGCCTGGAATCCCGACAATTCGGACAACGCAACGCACAAGCTGCTCGCATGGCGCAACGGCTGGGACGTGCCGGAGCTGACCGCGAAGACCGACGCCGCGCTCGCCGAGCCGTCGACCGCGAAGCGCGCGCAGGAATATCAGGCGCTGCAGAAGGCGGTGCTCGCGAATTCGCCGTTCGTGATCATGTTCGAGAAGGTCGTGCAGGTCGCGACGCGGCCGGGCGTCACCGGGCCGGAGATCGGGCCGATCAACGATCTCGTGTCGTATCAGACGCTGAAGAAGTAGCGACGTCGGCGCGCGCGCATGCCCGTGCGGCCGTATGCCCGTATGCCCGCGTTGCCGCGCTCCGTCACGACGTCACGACGTCACGACGTCACGACGTCGCGATCGTCGCCGGTCTCGACATCCGGCATCGCATCGCCCCGCGTGTCAGTCCTGTCGGGAAACCGCGGCCCGCTCGCGGCGGCGCATGCGTTCGCCGCCGCGCCGCGAAACCCGCGCGCGTCACGTGCGCGGCGGCAGCCACTGCGTCTTGAACATCAGCGTGATGCGCATCGACGGACATGCGCGCGACACGCCCCGCGCGACGTGATAAACGAAGCCCGGAAAGATCAGCAGCCGGTTCGGCTTCGGATACACGGCGCTCAGGATGTCGCTGCGGTCCTTGTTGAAGAGGACCGTCTCGCCGCCCCAATCGGGGTTCCAATGCTCGTGCGGGTAATAGACCGCCGTGCACGCGCCTGCGGCGAGCGAATCCGCATGCACCGAACCGTCGGCGCCGTACGGCAGACCGTTCGCGTAGCAGCTCCGCAGCGCGTGCTGCTTCAGGTGCGTCTGCGCGAGCCGCCGCCAGCACGCGTGCAGCGGCGGCGCGGCGCGCGCCAGCTCGTCGGCGGCACCCGGCCCGACATGCGGCTGCGCGGGGTCCGTCGCACCCGCGAAATGCCGGTTCCAGAAAGGCTGCGTATCCGCGCCGCCGTGCGAGCGCCAGCCGTGACGCCACTCGCCCGTCGACAGAAACCGGTAGATCTCCGCGTGCTCGCGCGGCGGCAGCAGATCGTCGACGATCGTGATGTCCTGCCACGCGTGCGGCGCGCGCGGCGGAGTTGAAATGTCCATCGTGTCTCCGTGAATGTCGATGACGGCTCGATGCGACGCGCGCGCCGCCGAAGCTGCCGCGCACGCGCCGCCTGATGCCTGATGCCTGATGCCTGATGCCTGATGCCTGATGCCTGATGCCTGATGCACGACGCGCGGAACGCGGGCCGGCCGTCCCCCGCGCCGCGCGCGTCAGAACTTCCAGTGCAGGCTGCCTTGCACCGCATGCTCCGATTGACGGCTCGCGAGCGACCCGGCGTAACCGATGCGCAGCAGCCCGTTCTTGCCGAGCTCGAGCCCCGCGCCGAGGTTCAGCACCGCCGCATCCTTCGCGACCGGCACGCTCGACACGGAGAACGCGCTGCTTCCCGTCACAAACGCGAGCGAGCCGACCGGCTGGCCGCCCGTCAGCGCGTGCTGCCATCCGGCACTGCCTTGCAGCGTCAGTTGCAGCCGCGGCGTCAGGCCGACGCGCGTCTCGCCGCGCACGCCGAGCGTCGAGAACGTCACGTCGTGATTGCCTTCCAGAACGCGCAGCGCCGCCGCGCCGCCGGTTTCGGTCGTCCCCTGATTCTTCAGATGCACGTACGCGAGGCCGAAGAAAGGCTCGAGCGTCCCGGCGGCGCCGAGCGCGAATCGGTAGCCGGCTTCGCCGAACACTTGCGTCGACTCGGCGTTGAGCGTCGTCGTCTCGCTCTCGGCCGCCGCGCCGTATTGCACGGCGCGGTCGACGCCGCCGCGGTGCCACGCGTGCGCCGCGCCGACGCGCACGCCGAATGCGCCCGGCTGCCAGCCCGCATACGCGCCGACGTGGAAGCTGTCGAACGACGCGGACGACGGCTGATTCCTCAGGTTCACGCCGGTGTGACCGTAGCCGGCGAAGCCGCCCGCGCGCACGCCGTCGCGCAGCGCCGCGTCCGCGCCGGCGAGGAAGCCGCCCGTCGAGCTCGTATAGCCGTTGACGTCGCCGCTGCCGCTCGCGCTGCCCCACGAGCCGAGCAGGCGCGCCCACGCACCCGGGCGAGCCGGCGCGCCCCGCACCGTCCACAGCCGGTCGAGCGCCGCGTCGCGCACCTGTCGGCTCTCGTTGATGAGCGCCGCATAGGCGGCCGGGTAGATCTCGCCCGTCAGTTGCGCGAACGTCGCCTGCGGCGCTTGCGCCGACGCCGCGAGCAGCACGCTGTTGTAGACGGCGCTGCCCGGATTCACCGTCTCGAGCGCGGCGGCGACGCTGCGCTCGTTGGCGGTGCGCGCGACGCTCGCGAACGGCGTCGCATTGCGATCGATCGTGAGGCTTACGCTCGTCGGCCCATAAGCCAGCACCGGATCGACGAACAGATAGCGGCCCGGCGCGTCGAACCGGCCTTCGACGCCGCCCGCCGCATTCAGGATCTCGAAGCGACGCCCGAGCACCGAGCGCGACTGCTCCGGCGTGAGCGCGGGCGGCGCGTTCTCGAGCGCGAGCGTCACCGCGCCGCCGTCGATCCGCGCGCGGCCGCCCGCGACGATCCGGTCGCTCGCGCCGCCCGGCGCCACCTCGACCGCATAGGTCGAGCCCGGCGCGAAGCGCGCGTCGCCCGACACCGTCAGCACACCGACCGAATGGCCGGGCGCGACAGTGCCGTTGGCCGCGGCCGTGAGCGTGCGCACCGTGCCGTTGCCGTTCACGATCCCGCCGTTGCCGACCGACACGTCGCCGCTCGCGCCGTCGAGCGACGCCCGGCCGCCGTCGACCGACACGTCGGCGGTGCGGCCGGTGATCGCCGCGACGCCGAGCGCGCCCACCGCGACATTGCCGCTCGTGCCGCCGAGCGACGCAAAGCCGCTCGCGACGCGCACGTCCGCCGTCGTGCCCGTCACGGCCGCCTGCCCCTGCCGGTCCACCGACAGGTTCGCGCTCGTCCCCGCGATCGTCGCGACGCCGCCGTTGACCGCGATGTCGGCCACGCGGCCGTTCACCGTGAGCCGGCCCGCCGGATTGACGACGGCGCCCGCCGCGATCGATCCGTCGATCCTCAATTCGCCGCCGTCGACGGTCGTGAGCCCGCGATAGGTGTTCGCGCCCGCGAGCGTCAGCGTGCCGCCGCCCGACTTCACGAGGCTGCCCTGATACTCACGCGCCTGATACGCCGCCTCGCGCGCGACCCCGAGCGCATAGTCGATCCTCTCGCCATCGCTCGCGCCGGCGGGCAGCCCGCGCTCCCACCCCTTCGTCTTCAGCGTGTCGAGCCATGCCCGATGTTCGGCGTCGTCCTCCAGCTTGCGCGCGGCGAGCGCGACGTCGGAGATGTCGTTCGACCACACGTCCGCGACGCCCGACGGCAGCGCCGCATTGAACGTGCCGAGCAACTGGCCCGGCCCGTTCATCGCCTTCTTCAAGTCGACCAGCCCCCAGCCGCCGAACCCGTTCGGCACGTTCGACGCGCCCGGCTTCGCCGGATGCACGGTCGAGAACAGCCCGTTGTTCGTGTAGTCCGGCCGGCTCGGGTCCGGCTCCATGTTCTGCGCGGTCGAAAACAGCACGGACAGCGCCTGCTCGCCCGTCATGTACGGAAAACGCTCCATGATCAGCGCGAGCGCCGCCGACGCGTGCGGCGCGGCCGCCGACGTGCCGTTGAAGTTCGCATAGGTCGCGCCCGTCGGCGCCGCCGCGCCGCCCGTGTACGTCGTCGACGGCACGCCCGTCGGCGCCATCACGCACCACCATTTCGCTATCCCGCACTGGTTGTAGACCTGGCCGCTCAACTCGTCGTAGCCCGTCGTCGTCATCCAGCGCCCTTCGAGCTCCGGATGGAAGTACGCATACGCGCCGCGCAGGCTCGCGTTCCCGTAGCCGGTGTTGCCCGAGCTGAAGTTGTTGATCACGCCATCGCGCGACACCTTCGCCGCCGCGTCGAGCCACGTTCCCTGGCCGGTGGCGGTGCGCACCGCCTCGTGCAGCTTGTATGCGTCGGTGACGTTCGCGAGCGTGCCGTAATTCTCGTCGACCGGCTGCGAGCCCCAGCTGTTGCTGATGATGCGCACGCCCTTCGCGGCGAGCGCGTCGTAGACGTCGGCGAAGTACTTCGCGTCCGACGCGGGGAACTTCGGATCGGACACGCCGAACCGGAAGCCGTCCGTCGCGTTCGTGTTGCCGACGTACACCGTCGCGTCCGGCGCGACGCCGTGCATGCCGACGCCGTCGCGCGCCCCGCCGACGACGCCGCTCACGAGCGTGCCGTGGCTGTTGTTGTTCGGGTTCAGCACGCCGGAGACGCCCGCCGCCGTCACGGGAACGAACCGGCTGCCGGGCAGCTCCGGATGCTGCGCGTAATAGCCGGAGTCCAGCACGCCGATCGAAACGTTCGCGCCGGTGTAGCCGGCCGCGTACGCGTACTCGGCGTGCATCGCGCCGAGCCCCCATTCCTTCGTGAATTCCGGCGTGCGCCAGCTCGCCGGATCGCCGCGCCGGCCCGGGTCCTCGTACGGCTCGGCCTGCGCCCAACCTGGGCGGGCAACGGCCGCGGCGGCCGCGACGACCACCGGGACCAGCAGCTTCGACCCGGCGCGCTTCATCGTTTTCGAATTTTTACGCCGGGCCATTCGGTTTCTCCTCGATTTTCAATTTATTCTTCCTGCCAATATGGATCATCGGTTTTCTCCTTTTTATTTATTGGCGGCGCAATTGCGCCGCCTCGCTCTCTTCGCACGCATGCCGGGCCATGCGACGACCGGCCTTGTCGCCGCAGCGGCCCGATCCGGCGCGGCGCGCGCCCATGGCCAATGGTTCACCGCGCCGAACCGGCATCGCCGCTCCGCTTATTCCTTCACGGAAAAACGATTAAACGGGCGATGATTTTAATTTCAATGTAATGTTCAGTAATGCAATAGAAATGAGACACGAACAAAATCATCTGCGCAATACTTCGCATGGCGATTCATCGCGTCGGATTCGGGTCGCCGATAATAGAGCGCTATGAATATACGGATTCGATAGATTTTTTGATGTGGCGCGCGTTATTTTGTTTTTGTTAGATAAATGTCATGTCTATCGATTTCGACAGATAACTAACAGCGCATTCATGCCCCCCGCCTTCGTCCAGACCGTCGAAGCACGCTTTGCCGAGCTCACGCCCACGGCGAAACGCATCGCGAGCTACATGCTCGCGAACTTCGAGCGGCTCGGCCTCGAAACCGCGGACCAGATCGCCCGCCAGGCCGGCACGAGCGGCATCTCGGTCGGACGCTTCCTGCGCAGCGTCGGCTACCGCAACCTCGACGACCTGAAGCGCGAGCTGCGCGGCACGGCCGAGCGCTCGTGGATGATCACCGACCGCCTCGACGAATACCGCCGCGTGACGGGCGCGTTCGCGCCGGCAAGCGCGCGCGCGGCGCCGGACGGCGCGCACGCCCCGCTCGACGACGCGCTCGCGCGCGAGCTCGACGCGATCCGCCACGCGTACCGGCTCGCGCGCACGCCGGCGTTCGCGCAGGTCGCCGATCGCGTCGCGCGGGCCGACGCGGTGTTCATCCTCGGCATCCAGTCGACGCGCGGGATCAGCAACGCCTTCCACAGCTATCTCGAATACCTGCGCCCGCGCGTGTTCTATTCGGACGGCATGTCGGGCTCGTACGTCGATTCGCTGAACTCCGAATTCGCCGATCCGTACTGCATCGTCACCGACACGCGCGCGTATTCGCGGATCGCGCGGCGCTATTGCGAGGCCGCCGCCGCGCGCGGCGTGCGCTTCGCGCTCGTCACCGACGTCTACTGCCCATGGGCGCGCGAGCTGCCGTGCGATCTGCTTCAGGTGAAAACCGACGTCGGCCAGTTCTGGGATTCGCTCGCGCCGCTCACGTGCCTGTTCAACCTGCTGATCAGCGCGGTCGTCGACCGGCTCGGCGATGCAATCGACGCGCGCGTCGCGCGCAACCGCGAACTGCAGCGCGCGCTCGATCAATTCGAATCTTGAAGCCGCCGGAGACGCCGCCCGTGAAGACCTCCGCCCATCGCCTCGTCGAGATCACGCCGGACACGCACGGCGTCGACATCGATCTCGTCTACGCGACCTGCCGCAACCTCACCGGCAAGCCGATCTACCGGCGCTCGCACTGCCTGCTGCTCGAGCCGGCCGAAGCCGCGCTGCGCCGCGCGGTCGCGGTCGCCGCGCAGATCGGCCTGCGGCTGCGAATCTTCGACGCGTACCGGCCGCCGCGCGCGCAGCAGGTGCTGTGGGACTTCCTGCCCGATCCGAACTTCGTCGCCGATCTCGGCCGCGGCTCGAACCACAGCCGCGGCGCCGCGCTCGACCTGACGCTCATCGACGCGAACGGCGCCGCGCTCGACATGGGCACGGGCTTCGATGAGATGGTCGCCGCGTCGAACCACTTTCACGACGGCCTGCCCGAGCCCGTGCAACGCAACCGGCTGCTGCTGCTCGGCGTGATGCACGCGGCGGGCTTCACGCACATCGCGAGCGAGTGGTGGCATGACGAGCTGCCGGGCTCGCGCGCGCTGCCGCTGATCCATGACGACGCGAGCGCGCCGCGGCGGTTGATGTGACGCCCGCCCGCGATACATGCGATACATGCGGCGCGCGACGCGGCCCGCCCCCGCGCCGGAGCCGCCGCCCTCACCTCGAATCCCTGCCCCATGGAGCGCGTATGAAACTCTCGATGCCCAAGCTCGCCGTGGCGCTCGCCGCTGCCTGCGCGTTCGCCGCCGTCCCGGCGCTCGACGCGCGCGCTGCGCCCCCGAAGGACATGTTCGTGATGGCCACGCTGCTCGACGAATTCATCTCGCTCGACCCGGGCGAAATCTACGAGCTGGTGCCGCAGGAATACGTCGCGAACACATACGACCGGCTCGTGCGGGTCGATCTCGCCGATCCGTCGAAGTTCAACGGCGACGCCGCCCAGTCGTGGACCGTGAGCCCGGACGGCCTCACGTTCACGTTCAAGCTGCGCGCCGGCCTCAAGTTCCACTCGGGCAATCCGGTGACGGCCGACGACGTCGCCTGGTCGATCCGGCGCGCGGTGCTGCTCGACAAGGGGCCGGCCGCGGTGCTCGCGGGCATCGGCCTCACGAAGGCGAACGCGCTCGCGAACGTGCAGAAGCTCGACGACGTGACGGTGTCCGTGACGACCGACCGCAAGTACGCGCCGACCTTCGTGCTGAACGTGCTCGGCTCGTGGCCCGCGTCGATCGTCGACAAGAAGCTGCTGCTCGCGCACCAGCAGGGCAGCGACTTCGGCAACGGCTGGCTGAAGACCCGCGAGGCCGGCTCGGGCGCGTACCGGCTCGTCAAGTGGACGGCGGGCGACAGCATCGTGCTGCAGCGCTACGACGGCTACCGGCTGCCGCTCGCGATGAAGCGGATCGTGCTGCGGCACGTGCCGGAGGCGGCAAGCCAGCGGCTCCTGCTCGAAAGCGGCGACGTCGACGCGGCACGCGACCTGAGCCCGGACGATCTCGCGGCCGTCGCGAAGAGCGGCAAGGCGAAGGTGACGCCGTCGCCGCAAGCGACGCTGCTGTACCTCGGCCTGAACACGAAGAACCCGACGCTCGCGAAACCCGACGTGCAGGAAGCGCTGAAATGGCTCGTCGACTACAGCGCAATCCAGAGCCACGTCGTGAAGACGACGTACAAAGTCCATCAGACGTTCATGCCGGAGGGCTTTCTCGGCACGCTGAACGCGAATCCGTACCGGCTCGACGTCGCGAAGGCGAAGGCGCTGCTCGCGAAGGCAGGCGTGCCGAACGGCTTCACGGTGACGATGGACGTGCGCAACGACTATCCGTACACCGAAATCGCGCAGGCCGTTCAGGCGAACTTCGCACAGGCGGGCGTCAAGGTGCAGTTGATTCCGGGCGACAACAAGCAGACGCTCGCGAAATACCGCGCGCGCCAGCACGACATCTACATCGGCGATTGGTCTGCGGATTACATCGATCCGCACAGCAACGCGCAAGGCTTCGCATGGAACCCGGACGATTCCGATCAGTCCAGCTACAAGATGCTCGCGTGGCGCAACGGCTGGAACATCCCGCGGCTCACCGCGCAAACCGACGCGGCGCTCGCGGAACCGTCCGCAGCGAAGCGCGCGCAGTCGTATCAGGCGATGCAGAAGGAGGTGCTCGCGAAATCGCCGTTCGTGATCCTGTTCGAGAAAGTCGCGCAGGTTGCGACGCGGCCCGGCGTGAGCGGCCTCGAAGTCGGCCCGATCAACGACCTCGTGTCGTATCGTAATCTGAAGAAGCAGTGACGCCGCACCGGAACCACGACATGTCGACACCCGCCTCCTCCCTCGAAGCGCTCCGCACGCTGCCCGCGCGGCGGCCCGGCGTGCGCTGGGCGCTGCGCGTCCTGCGCTGGGCGCTCACGCTCGCCGTGACGTTCGCCGGGCTCCTCGCGCTCACGTTCGTGATCGGCCGCAAGGTGCCGATCGATCCGGTGCTCGCCGTGCTCGGCGACCGCGCGTCGGCGCAAGCCTACGCGGCCGAGCGCATCGCGCTCGGGCTCGACAAGCCGCTTGCCGCGCAGTTCATGATCTACGTGCGCGAGGTGCTGCACGGCAATCTCGGCATGTCGCTGCTGACCTCGAACCCGGTGCTCGACGACATCAAGCGCGTGTTTCCCGCGACGCTCGAGCTCGCGACGCTCGCGACGCTGATCGGCGTCGCGCTCGGCGTGCCGCTCGGCGTCGCGGCGGCCGTCAGGCACAACCGGCCGATCGATCATGTCGCGCGCTTCGTCGGGCTGATCGGCAGCTCGGTGCCGGTGTTCTGGCTCGGGCTGATGGGGCTGCTGCTGTTCTACGCGCGGCTGCACTGGGTCGCGGGGCCGGGGCGGCTCGATCCCGTCTACGACGGCATGGTCGACACGCGCACGGGCAGCCTGCTGATCGATTCGGCGCTCGCCGGCGAATGGGACGTGTTCGGCAACGCGCTGTCGCACATCGCGCTGCCCGCGGCGATCCTCGGCTACTACTCGGTCGCCTACCTGAGCCGGATGACGCGCTCGTTCATGCTCGATCAACTGAGCCAGGAATACATCGTCACCGCGCGCGCGAAGGGGCTCGCCGAGCGCCGCGTGATCTGGCGGCACGCGTTCGGCAACATCGCGGTGCCGCTTCTGACCGTGATCGCGCTCACGTACAGCAACCTGCTCGAAGGCTCCGTGCTCACCGAGATCGTGTTCGCGTGGCCCGGCATCGGCTCGTATCTGACGGGCGCGCTGCTGAACGCCGACATGAACGCGGTGCTCGGCTGCACGCTCGTGATCGGGATCATGTTCATCACGATCAATCTGCTGACGGACGCGCTCTACCGCGTGTTCGACCCGCGCGCCCGCTGACCCGCCGCGCGCATCCGACCGTTTCCGCCACGAACACGCACACATGAACGCTTCACCCCACCGCTCCACGCCGAATCCCGCCGCGCCGACGCTGCGCGCGTGGCTCCTGTCCGACGCGCCGGCGTCGCGCCGGCAGGCGACGCTCGGCCTCGCCTACCGCCGTTGGCGCCGCTTTGCCGGCAATCCGCTGAACCTCTTCGGGCTCGCGATCCTCGCCGCGCTCGTCGCGATCGCGATCGTCGCGCCGCTCGTCGCGCCGCACGATCCGCTACGCCAGGTGCTCGCCGACCGGCTGCTGCCGCCCGGCTCGCCGTCGCACTGGCTCGGCACCGATCAGCTCGGCCGCGACATCCTCTCGCGCCTCGTCGCCGGCTCGCGCGTCACGCTCGGCATCGCGATCCTCGTCGTCGCGATCGTCGTGCCGATCGGGCTCGCGATCGGCACGACCGCCGGCTACTGCGGCGGCTTCGTCGACAGCGCGCTGATGCGGATCACCGACATCGCGCTCGCGTTCCCGAAGATCGTGCTCGCGCTCGCGTTCGCGGCCGCGCTCGGGCCGAGCGTCGTCAACGCGGTCGTCGCGATCTCGATCACCGCGTGGCCCGCGTACGCGCGGCTCGCGCGCGCGGAGACGCTGCGCATCGCGAACGCGGACTTCATCCACGCGGCGCGCCTGCAAGGCGCATCCGATCTGCGCATCGTGCTGCGCTACGTGGCGCCCCTTTGCCTGTCGTCGGTGATCGTGCGCGCGACGCTCGACATGGCCGGCATCATCCTGACCGTCGCGGGCTTGGGCTTTCTCGGGCTGGGCGCGCAGCCGCCGAGCCCGGAATGGGGCTTCATGGTCGCGTCGGGCCGCAACGTGCTGCTCGACGCCTGGTGGGTCGCGACACTGCCGGGCGCGGCGATCCTCATCGTCAGCATCGCGTTCAACCTGCTCGGCGACGGTCTGCGCGACGTCTTCGATCCGCGCCATGGAGCCTGACATGTCCGCTCGCCCCGGTTCTCCGAACACGCCGCCGCTCTGCGAAATCGAAGGTCTTCGGATCGGCTTTCGCACGCACGACGGCACGCTCGTCGAAGCCGTGCGCGACCTGTCGCTTTCGCTCGCGCCGGGCGAGCGGCTCGGCGTCGTCGGCGAATCCGGCTCCGGCAAGTCGCTGACGGGCCGCGCGCTGCTCGGCCTGCTGCCCGCCGCCGCGCAATGGCGCGCGAAGGCGCTGCGCTTCGACGGCCGCGACCTGCTCGCGCTCAACGCCCGCGAGCGGCGCACGCTGTGCGGCGGCGCGATGGGCATGATCCTTCAAGATCCTAAATATTCGCTGAACCCCGTGATGACGGTCGGCAAGCAAATGGCCGAGGCGTTCCGGCTGCGCGAGCCCGGCCTGCGCGGCCGCGCGCTGCGCGAGCGGATCGTCGGCACGCTCGCGTCGGTCGAGATTCGCGATCCGGCGCGCGTCGCCGACGCGTATCCGCACGAGCTGTCGGGCGGGATGGGCCAGCGCGTGATGATCGCGATGATGGTGTCGACGGGCCCGCGCCTGCTCGTCGCCGACGAGCCGACGTCCGCGCTCGACGTCGCGGTGTCGATGCAGGTGCTCGCGGTGCTCGACGACATGATCGCGCGCCATCGCACGGGCCTCGTGTTCATCAGCCACGACCTGCAGCTCGTCACGTCGTTCTGCGATCGCGTCGCGGTGATGTACGCGGGGCGCGTCGTCGAGACGTGCGCGGCGCGCGATCTCGCCCGCGCGTCGCATCCATATACGCGCGGCCTGCTCGCCGCGACGCCGCCGCTCGTGAATCCGCCCGACGAGTTGCCGGTGCTCGAGCGCGATCCCGCGTGGCTTGCGGAGGCGGCACGATGAGCGGCGCACCGATGATCGACATCCGCGACGCGTCGATCCGCTTTCCAACCCGCACCGGCCACGTGGACGCGGTGCGCGGCGCGAATCTCGCCGTCGCCGCGGGCGAGGCGTTCGGGCTCGTCGGCGAATCCGGCTCCGGCAAATCGACGCTGCTGCGCGCGCTGACGGGCCTCGTGCCGCTCGCGGGCGGCGCGCTGTCGATCGACGCGCGCCCGATCGAGGGCAAGCTCGACCGCGCATTCCGCCGCGACGTGCAGATGGTGTTTCAGGACCCCTACGCATCGCTGCATCCGCGCTTCACCGTCGACGAAACGCTGCGCGAACCGCTCGCGATCCACCGGATGCCGGATGCGGACGAGCGGATCGCGCGCGCGCTCGCCGAGGTCGGGCTCGGCCCCGCGTTCCGCTTTCGCTATCCGCATCAATTGTCGGGCGGCCAGCGGCAGCGCGTCGCGATCGCGCGCGCGCTGATCGTCGAGCCGCGCGTGCTGCTGCTCGACGAGCCGACGTCGGCGCTCGACGTATCGGTGCAGGCGGAGATCCTGAATCTGCTGAAGCGGCTGCATCGTGAACGCGGGCTGACGATGATGCTCGTCAGCCACAATCTCGCGGTCGTCGGGTTCCTGTGCAGCCGCGTCGCGGTGATGCGCGACGGCGCGCTCGTCGAACAGCTCGGAATCGAGGACGTGCGCGCGGCGCGCGTCGGTTCCGAGTACACGCGAACGTTGCTGCGCGCGACGCAAGGCTATCGGCGAGCGGGTTGACGGGCGAGCGGGTTGCGCCGACCCTCGGCGGCGCTCGTGCGCGGGCGGCACGCCGCGCATTGCTTCGCCGATTGTCTGCTTCAGGTGATTCGCCGTCGCCCGCACTCCGCCAGGCACGAGGATCTCGCGTTGTTCGGCACGTTGACGATGCTCGCTTGATGCGTTCCCGACTCGTGCGGCGCGGCACACGACGCTCGGCGCAACGTGCCGCCGTCACGCCCGATGCGGCAGCCGTGGTCCGTGGTCCGTGATCCGTGACCCGATCGACCGGCATCGCGCGAAACCGTCTCCGTCACGAACGCGCACCCAATACGTCGCACCGCTAACGACGCGTCCGCATGCGTCCGTTCGACGCAGCGCGCCGACGCGCCATCGCGGCCCTCGCATCACCGATGCACCGACGCCCCCCGCGCCCGCCCGCACGCCGCCTTGCATTCGCGGCGCGACGCTTCTATCTTGAAAGCGTCGGCGTCGTTCGAACGATGCCGAGCCGTTCGTTGTCGACGCAACCTTCTAATCCGTCCGCATCAAGTTTTCGCATGCACTGCCGTTTACGCAATTAGCTTCGCAGCGTATCCGCAGCACGCCGTTCGGAACGTTGCGCAGCGCCCATTCGCGTGGAGCACTCTATGCAACGTTCATCGCTCATTGCGTCCAGCCTGTTGGCCGTGTCGATGTTTGCGCTTTCCTCCGCAGCCCACGCCCAGCAGACCGGGATCATCCGCTTCAGCGGCATGATCGTCGAGCCGCCGTGCTCGTTCTCGATCACGAGCGGCGCCGGCGCGCAAGCACAACTGCAGCCCGCCTGCCCGCGTCCGGCCAAAGGCGACGTCACGTTCGTCGATCCTCAAAGCGGCGCCGCGCTGCGCACGGTGAAGTTCACCGAGCAGTCGCGCGCGATTCCGCTGCCAGCGGGGCGGCCCGGCGAAACGTCGCGCATCGTCGCCGTCGTGTCGTATCTGTAACGGCCCGCGCGAAACGAGTGTTCGCCGTTGCACGGATTGCGGCACGCGGCAGCATGCGGTGTTCGGTGTTCGGTGTTCGGTGTTCGGTGTTCGGTGTTCGGTGTTCAGCACTCGGCGCACGACGTTCTCCATCGGTCAAACGACACGACCCCCATCGAACCCGACACCCTGTCTCGTCAGTCGCGATTCGCGTCGAGCCATGCGCTGAAACGCTGGATCTTCTGCTGTTGCGCGACGCTGTCCGGATAGACGAAGTAGTAGCGCGCGCCCGTCTTCTGCACGATGTCGAGCGGCATCGCGAGCCGCCGTGCGGCGAGATCCTCTTCGCTCAGCGTGAGGTCGCCCAGCGCGACGCCGAAGCCTTGCGTCGCGGCGCTCGTCGCGAGATCGAGCGAATCGAAGCTCGGCCCGCGGTCCGGGTCCACGCCGGTCACGCCCGCATAGTCCAGCCAGCGGCGCCAGTCTCGATGATCGCGCGTCGGATGCAGCAGCGTGTGGCCCGCGAGATCGTCGACGCCCGCGAGCGGCTTGTCCTTCAGCAGCTCCGGCGAGCATACGGGCGTGAGCCGCTCGTCGAAGAGCGGCACGGCCGTCACGTCCGGGCCGGGCGACATCCCATAGACGATCGCCGCGTCGAACGGCTCGCTCTTGAAATCGACGTCGTGCCGCCAGGTCGTCGTCATCTGCACGTGCAAATCCGGATGCTCGCGCTGGAAGCGCATGATGCGCGGCAGCACCCAGCGCATCACGCAAGTCGGCACCTTCAGCGCGAGATCGGTGCGCTGCCGCGTGAGCTTCAGCGAAATGTCCTCGATCCGCGCGAAGCTCTCGACGACGACGGGCAGCAGTTGCTCGCCCTCCGCCGTCAACGTGAGGCCGCGCGCGTGGCGCATGAAGAGCGGGAAGCCGTAATGCGCTTCGAGCGACTGGATCTGGCGGCTAATCGCCCCTTGCGTCACGCACAGCGCTTCGGCTGTACGCGTGAAGCTGCGATGGCGCGCGACCGTCGCGAAGATCTGCAGGGCATTCAAGGGCGGGAGGCGGCGCATGGCGGTCGACGGCTGGACTGAAGTAACTCGGCGATTCGGAGACGCGCGGGCGATTCGACGAGCGATGCCTGCGGGCGAGCCGTCACGATAAGCGAAATGCGGCTGTTGCGCGAGCATGGACGCCGCATGCCGTTGCGCGACGCGTCCGGCGAAACGGCTCGGCGCGCGCCGAGCTCGCCGAGGCGGCCATTGCGGCGAGCCTCATCGGAGCGATTCGCGCGTCGCCGACTCGCATATCGTTCGCACCGAACTCACGTCGAAATCATGCGGAAATCGCGTCGACATCGCGCCGTTATGACAGACGATTATCGGCGTCAGCGTCATGAAGCGCGAGACGGGCGACAAGCATGCCGCGCTGTCCGCCCGAAGCGGCGAACGCGCTTCGCGCTTCGTATTGTCGATTCGATGTCGACGGCGAACCGGCGGCCGGTGCGCGGCGCGCCCGCATTCGACATGCGCCGATGCCGACACGCGCCG
This sequence comes from Burkholderia sp. ABCPW 111, assembly GCF_000773065.1. Classification (NCBI taxonomy): domain Bacteria; kingdom Pseudomonadati; phylum Pseudomonadota; class Betaproteobacteria; order Burkholderiales; family Burkholderiaceae; genus Burkholderia; species Burkholderia sp. ABCPW 111. Next base: position 76,675 of record NZ_JPWT01000058.1, read on the forward strand.
CCCGCAGCACACGCGCAGCATCTACCACGCCTCTACCGGGCGGCCTCATGACGCGCGCAGTCCGGCGGACTGCATCGCTGCAGCGCCACGGCGCGCGGCCATCAACGCCGCGCCGATCCATGCATCGAGCGCCGAATTCGCCCGCACCCCGCACATTCGCCGGCGCATCGGCCCCGCGCCGCCCGGCGCAACCACCCAGCCGCATGCGCCGCGCAGGCCGCCGGGCGGTTCACGTCGAGCATGCCGAAACGGCTTGCTCCGCGACGCCGTCAGGCAAACGCCCGCGCGGCGATGCGCGCCGCCGAAGCGATCACGTCGCTGCGCGCCTGCGCATTCTTCTCGCGCATCGTCGTGTAGACGACGAACACGATCGGCGCGCGGTTCGGCGGATATGCGACGCCGATGTCGTTGCCCGTTCCGTAGTCGCCCGTGCCGGTCTTGTCGGCGACGCGCCAGTCGGCCGGCACGCCCGCGCGAATCCGCGCGTCGCCCGTCTTGTTGCCGAGCATCCACGCATCGAGCTGCGCGCGCTGCGCGGCGCCGAGCGCGTCGCCGACGAGCAGCCGACGCACGCTCGCGGCCATCGCGGCGGGCGTCGTCGTGTCGCGCTCGTCGCCGGGAATCGCCGTGTTCAGCTCGGTCTCGCGGCGATCGAGGCGGAACGTCGTGTCGCCGATCGAGCGCGCGTACGCGGTGACGGCCTGCGGACCGCCGAGCAGCGCGATCAACAGGTTCGCCGCGGTGTTGTCGCTGTACTGGAGCGTCGCCGCGCACAGCTCGGCGATGGTCATGCCTTTGCCGACATGCTTCTCGGTGATCGGCGAATAGTTGACGAGGTCGCGCTTCGTGTATCGGACCCGGCGCTGCAGCAACTCGGCGTCGCCCGCGCTACGCGCGAGGATCGCGGCCGACAGCATCGTCTTGAACGTGCTGCAAAACGGGAAGCGCTCGTCGGCGCGATACGCGATGCGCGTACCCGTCGCGGTATCGAGCGCGACGAAGCCGAGGCGACCGTCGAACGTCGACTCGAGTTCGCGCAATTGCCGCTCGGCGGCGGTAACGCCGTTCGAATCGCCGCGCAGCGGCGCGCATGCGCCGACGAGCGGCACGGAGACGGCCGCGGCGAGCAGCGAACGGCGCAACGGAGAATGGTTCATAAGCGGATAGCGAGAAGATTGAACAGAAGCGGATCGGGCCGCGCGGCACTCGCGCCCGCGATCTCGCGGCCCACGAGCGTATCAGTTCTCGTCGCACGAATCCGTGTGAAATTGTGGCCGTCCCGTGCTCGCCCACGCGTACGGCGACGCGCGCTCGCGGCCCGCTCGCCGCCCCACTTCCGTTCGCTTGCCCCCGGCGTGCCCGGCCGCTATCCCTGCTGCCGGCCCGGCAGATACTGCATCGGATTGACCGGCTTGCCGTCGCGCCGGACTTCGAACAGCATCCCCGCGCGCGCGCCGTCGCCCGTGCCCATTTCGGCGATCTGTTCGCCCTGCTGAACAACGTCGCCCGTCTTCACGAGCACCTTGCGGTTGTGCGCATATGCGGTCAGGAAATCCGCGTTGTGCTGGACGAGGATCAGCGTGCCGTAGCCGTTCAAGCCCGTGCCCGCGTACATCACGCGGCCGGACGCCGCCGCGCGCACGGGGTCGCCCGCATGTCCGGCAATCCGGATGCCGCGATTGCGGCCGGGCTGGAAGGTTTCGACGATCGCGCCCTTCGCCGGCCACGCGAGCGCGATCGACTGCGCGTGGCGCTTCGTTTCCTGGACCACGCGACGGTCCGCCGCGCGATCCGCGGCGCTTTCGGGCGCCGAAGCAGGCTGCGGCGCGCCGGCCGAGGTCGCGCCGCCGGCGGGCGCCGCGCCCGCGCTGCTCGCCGCATCGGCTGCGCGAGCGGCGTCGGCGGCATTGCCGGGCGCACGCGCGGCATCGGCACCGCTCGCCGCCTGCGAAGCGGCCGCGTTTTCCGCGCCGGGCGGCGCGATCCGCAGCGTTTGTCCGATGGCGATCCGGGTCCGGCGCCCGAGGCGATTCCAGGTTTGCAGATCGCGCACGGTGCACCCATTCGCTTGCGCGATCGCGGATAGCGTATCGCCGCGCTTCACGACGTAGCGTGTCACGACGGGCGCCGGCGCGGCGGCCGCGTCCTGATGCTGCGCCGCATCGCCGGGCTGCGGCGCGGACGCCGCCTGCGCGGCGCTCGCCGACGACGCGGCCGCGCCGGCGAGCGTATCGGTGGGCGCGACGGGCGACGTGGTCGCGCAGCCCGCGACCACGAGCGCTGCCGCCGCGCCGGACAGCCACGCGACACTGCGGTCGATCTCGCTCTTGCTCATGCTCGAGACAACTCCGGTCATGGAATTTTTCGAGCATCTCAAAAATCGCCGGAAGCGCGTGTAACCGGATGCAAGAATGATGACAAAATCGCAGCGAGCATTGCCGATGCTGGAATTGAATCGATCGAGTCTCACGGCGAACGAAATAATTCGCCGGCACGGCGACACGAACCCTCATTTGACGCCGAGCGAAAAATACATGTTCAGCGCCCAAAAACAGGCGATCCAAGCCCATTTCCGCCGATCGATCGCGTTTTCAGGCACGCCGCTCGACGGCTCGCACAACCGCCGCCCGGCGCGCCGCATGATGAATTCGCGCGCCGCGCCGGCCTCGGTCACGCGCGTCACAGGTACTGCACGCTCAGCGTCGAAAACGCGAAAGCGATGCCGCAACAGAGAAAGAAGATGTGCAATGCGATCTTGAACGCCAACTGCCAAGACGGGTTGCTACCCATGCGCGCCTCCGGGCCGACGAACGAGTGGACATGATGCGCGGCAATTCGTCGCACGAAAATGCGGAACCGGCGAAGCGGGCCTCAGGCACCGCCTGAACGCGGCGCCCCGCAATCCTGTTACCGTATCGGCCATTACAACGACAACGCAAGCAAGCTCCATGCGATTCGACTTGACCGATCTGCGACTTTTCCTGCACGTCTGCGAGGCCGGCAGCATCACGGGCGGCGCCGAGCGCGCGCACATGACGCTGCAATCCGCGAGCGAGCGCATCCGCGGCATGGAGGAAGAGCTCGGCGTGCCGCTTTTGCAGCGCGCGAAGCGCGGCACGCGCGCGACCGAAGCCGGCCGCGCGCTCGAGCACCATGCGCGCGTCGTCCTGCAACAGATCGACCATATGCGCGGCGAACTGCAACAGTTCGGCGCCGGGCTGCGCGGCCACATCCGCCTCCTCAGCAACACCGCCGCGCTCAGCGAATATCTGCCCGACGCGCTCGCCGAATACCTGCCGCGTCACCCGAAGCTGTCGGTGAGCGTCGAGGAGCGGTCGAGCCAGGAGATCGTTCATGCGATCCGCGGCAAGACCGCGGATTTCGGGATCGTCGCCGATTCGGTCGGGCTCGACGGGCTCGAGCAGATGCCGTTTCGCGAGGACTGGCTGATCGCCGTCGCGGCGGTCGACCACCCGCTCGCCGCGCGCGAGCGGGTCGCGTTCGCCGAGCTCGTCGACGCGGACTTCATCGGCATGACGGACGGCAGCGCGCTGCAGGTCCACCTCGCCGAGCAGGCGAAGGCGCTTGGCAAACGGATCGATTACCGCGTCCAGTTGAAGAGCTTCGACGCGATCTGCCGGCTGATCGCGCGCGGCGTCGGGATCGGCATCGTGTCGCGCCACGCGGCGCTGCGCGCGCAGCAGACGATGCAGATCCGCCTGATCGAGCTCACCGATCCGTGGGCGCACCGCCGGCTGACGATCTGCGCGCGCAGCTTCGACGAATTGCCCAAGTACACGCGCGACTTCATCGCATTTCTCGCGCATGATCCGGGCAAGAACGAGTCGTGCGCGGCTTGAGCTCGGCGGCGGATAGGTGGATAGGTGGATAGGTGGATAGGTGGATAGGTGGATAGGCGGATAGGCGGATAGGCGGTTCGGCCGCGGTGCGTCGGTCGGCGGCCGCTCGTCGCCGCGCAAGCGCCGGCCCGCAAAGCCGCGCGATCGGCGGTGCGGCGCTTCCTTTCGCCGCGCGCCCGCGATGCGACATGCGGCGCACTCGCGGACGTTCGGTGGCCGCTCGTTCGAGTCGAACCAACAGATCGACCGCAGTGCGCAGCGAGTCGACGCGAGCATTTCAATTCCGATACGCACGATCCGAATTCGCAGGCGGACATGAACGGCGCATACGCGCTGCGATTGATCTGCGTCGCGCAGCAAACGCAAACCTGACGCGTCGGCCGAATCACTCGATTCTCGAATCGGCCTGCACTGGATCGGCAGTCGCTCGAGATGGACAAGGCAGGCCCCGCGGGCGGGTCGTTTTACGATCGTCGCACGCCGCTTCGAGCGTCAGCGAACAGCCGGATACACGGCGAGGCGACAGCCCGCCGACGCGCGTCCCGCATGGCGCACGCGCCTGCCGTCAATCAGGAGGAAATGGAGGAAAACGAAGTGAGGCTCGGCGGCCCCGAGCGTCGGCGATGTCGCGAAACATCGATTGAAACGCCCCCGCGACGGCACACATCGGGCCGTTTCGCGCCGGCCGCGCACGCAAAAGCAAAACCCACGCATCAGGCGATGCAGCCGTCCCCGCCTGATCGATAAAGCCGTTCAGCCGGCCCGAACGAGCCGGCTGAATGCAAAACTCCAACTTGAACCGGCCGGCGGCGGCACGTCGATCGATCGCGCGCCGCCCGCTCGGCCGGTGCGATCAGAACTTGTGGCGGATCGCCGCGCGGACCGCGAACTGGTTCGCCGACGCCGACGGGCCGTCCGTGCCGACGACATAGCCGCCGTCCGCGATGGTGCCCGTCTTGTCGCCCGCGACCTTCTGCCATGCGCCCTGCAGATAGACATCGGTGCGCTTCGACAGGTTGTAGTCCGCCATCAGGCCGACGGTGTGGTACTTCGGCTTCGCGGTGCCCGCGGCCGCGTCGAACTTGCCGTCCGTATACACGTACTGCGCGCCGATGAAGAGCGCCGGCGTCAGCTGGTACTTGCCGTTGATTTCGAAGTTCTGGAACTTCGTCGCGGTCAGGCCGAGGCCCGTGAACGTCGACGACGGCAGATACACCGTCGAGACCGGATTCTTGATGTCCGCCTTCGTGTACACGAAGCCGACCGTCGCCGGGCCGAACGTGTAGTTGACGCCGCCGCCGAAGATACGCAGGCGATCGGCCGTGAAGTTCGCGTCGTTGTCCGCGATCGCGCCGCCCGCCGTCTTGCCCGGGTTGTTCGCCTGCAGATATGCGGCGGCGAGTTGCAGGCCGCCCAGCGTATAAGCGGCGCCGATGCTGTACTGACGGTTGTTCGAGAAGCCGGTCGCGTTGCTGAAGCTGTACGTGCCGCCGACTTGCAGGCCGTTCCAGTCCGGGCTCGCATACTTGATCGTGTTGTTCACACGGAAGGAGTTGTCCGTGTTGTCGTTGTCGAACGGGTGCGAGAACAGCGTGCCGCCCCAGTTGCCGTTCGCGGTCAGCGGCGCGAGGTAGTCGACGACCGAATCGTACTGACGGCCGAGCGTCAGCGAGCCGAATTGCGTGTGCGACAGGCCGACGAACGCCTGGCGGCCGAACATCCGGCTGCCCTGGCCGAGCTTGCCGCTATTCAGGTCGAAGCCGTTTTCCAGCGTGAAGATCGCCTTCAGGCCGCCGCCCAGGTCTTCCGAGCCGCGCAGGCCCCAGCGGCTGCCTTGCGCGAAGCCGCTCGCGAGCTGGTAGTTGCTCTTGCCGATGCCGTTGACGTTCACGTTGCTCGTGTAGTTGAAGCCCTCGTCGATCACGCCGTACAGCGTGACACTGCTTTGAGCGAAGACCGGCGCGGCGAACGCGAGCAGTGCGGCGGCGGAAATGGCTTGCTTTTTCATTATCGATATCTCCAGACCTTGTGTTCGGCGGCCTCGCACATGCGAAGCCGCCACGACGCATGTGACGTTTCGGCGCCCCCTTTCGGGGCGTTTCATTTCGGGGGGCATCTCGGGCGCATCCCGCCTCGTACGGCCGACGCCTCGGGATTGCTGCACTGGGGGAAATACTGTCATGCAAAAAATGCAACGTCCATGTTGGTGCATCACTTTTTTACATTTCGTTGCGTATTGCCAACTGCCGTGTCGGGAATTCGTCAGACTCGTCCGTAACTTCGCGTAAACCCGTAACCCTCGCCATCGATGGCACAATGCGCGAGCATCGTTGTCTGAATCCGATCATGTAGCGTGCCGCCCCCCACCATGCGCCATTTGTCCGCCCCCGTTTTCGCCGTTCGAGCCACGCACCGCGTCCGCCGCGCGTCGCCGCGCGCCCGCGACGCCGCATGAACGCCGCGCCAGCCCAACGTTACGCCGAGCTCGACTTTTTTCGCGGTCTCGTGCTGCTCATCATCGTCGTCGACCATATCGGCGGCAGCATGCTGTCGCGCGTCACGCTGCACGCCTACGCGCTCTGCGACGCGGCCGAAGTGTTCGTGTTCCTGGGCGGCTTCGCGACCGCGATCGCGTACAACTCGCTCGCCGCGCGCCACACCGAGTCCGCCGCGCGCCAGCGTTTCATCAAACGCGCGTTCGAAATCTATCGCGCGTTCCTGTTCACGGCCGGCCTGATGCTTTTCATCACCGCGATGCTCAACGCGTTCGCGATCGACGCGCCGAACATGCCGACCAACGATCTCGACGGGCTGATGCACGCGCCGCTCGCCGCGCTGCGCGACATCCTGCTGCTACGGCGCCAGCCGTATCTCGCGTCGGTGTTGCCGATGTACGCGTTCTTCGCGCTGCTCGTGCCGCTCGCGCTGCCCGTCGCGCGCAGCCGCTGGTGGTGGCTGCTCGTCGCCGCCAGCGCCGCGCTGTGGCTCGCGGCGCGCAAGATCGCCGGCTATCTGCCGACCGTCGACGGCGTGCCCTGGGACTTCAATCCGTTCGCATGGCAGTTCCTGTTCCTGCTCGGCATCGTCGCGCGCTGCCAGCCGATCTACCCGGTGCTCGCGCGGCGGCCCGTAGGCTGGTTCGCGACCGCGGCCGCGATCGTGGTGGTCGCGGCCGGCGCGTACTACCGGCTGCGCATCGAGCCGTTCCCGGCCGATCCGTCGATCAAGCAGAATCTCGGCGTGCTGCGGCTCGCGAATTTCATCGCGATCGCGTGGCTCGCCGCGAAGCTCGTCCACCTCGGCTGGATGCATCGGATCGCGCAGGCGATGCCGTGGATCGGCACGATCGGCCGGCAAGGCCTGCTCTGCTTCGTCGCGGGCACGGGCATCTCGCTGCTCGTCGATTCGCTGCTGTACGCGGCGACGGACGGTTATCTGAACGTGCCGCTCGGCCTCGTCGCCGACGCCGCCGCAGTCGGCCTGCTGTACGTCGTCGCGAAGCTGTACGCACCGCTCGTCGCGCGGGCGTCCGAGTTCGTCAGGCAATGGCGGCTCCCGCAGCGGCCGCCCCGGCTGCCGCTGCGCCGCCCGCGGCGCTGAAAATCCGCATACGGCCGTCATTCGCTGCTGCTAGCATATCGGCGCCCATTCCCATTACGCCGTCATGCGCCGATTCGTCTTGCCTCTCGCCGCGCTGCTCGCCGCCGCGCTCCATCTCGCCGCGCACGCGGCGCCCGCCAGCAGCATCGTCACCCGCACGTTCCGCTCGCAAGCGCTGCACCGTGACTGGTCCTACACCGTCTACCTGCCCGCGGGCTACAACCCGGAAGGCGCGCGCTATCCGGTGCTGTATCTGCTGCACGGCAACGCCGGCAACGCGAACGACTGGATCACGCAGGGCCGCCTGCAACTCACCGCCGACGCGCTGATCGAGCGCCGGGACATTCCGCCCGTCGTGATCGTGATGCCGCAAGGCGGCACCGACTGGTACGTCGACCGCAAGGAAAAGATGCAGAGCGCGTTTCTCGACGATCTGATGCCCGACGTCGAAGCGCATTACGCGGTGTCGAACCAGCGCGCGGGACGCGCGATCGGCGGCGTGTCGATGGGCGGCTTCGGCGCGCTGCGTTTCGCGTTCCTCGAGCCGGAGCGCTTCTGCGGCGCGATGCTGCTGAGCCCGGCCGTCTACGCGAACGAGCCGCCCACGGGCTCGGCCGCGCGTTACGTCGGCGTGTTCGGCGACAAGCAGTTCGACCCGAAGGTCTGGCACGAGCTCAACTACCCGGCGCTGTGGCGCAGCTACTTCGCGCAGCCGCTGCGGCTGCGGATGTTCATCGCCGCCGGCGACGACGATCTGTCGATCCAGGCCGAGTCGAGCGTGCTCTACACGAGCCTGCGGCGCGCGCAGAATCCGGCCGCGCTGCGGATCGTCGACGGCGCGCACACGTGGGACGTGTGGCGCCGCCTGATCGCGCCTGCGCTCAAGTACACGCTCGAGTGCGTGAAATGAGCGCGACGCGGCACGCGGCGAGATCCCAGGCCGCGCAGCCGACGCTCTTGAAGAAGACCGGGGTGCCTTGCAACGGCTCGCTCGGTGTCGGTGTCGGTGTCGGTATCGGTGTCGGTGTCGGTGTCGGTGTCGGTGTCGGTGTCGGTGTCGGTGTCGGTGTCGATTTCGAAGCTGATGCGGTCGCGTACGTTTGCTCCTTTGCGCGCAGCGCGTCGGCAAGCGAGCGCACACGCGTCCAGTCGACGCCCGCGACGATCAGGTCGCCCGCTTCGTGGCGCGCGCCCGCCGGATCGTCGACGTAGAGCGCGCTGCCCGCGATCGTCCGCGCGCCGACCTCGGCCGCGTCGGGCGTGAACGCGCCGACGCCGACGACGAGCCTCCCCGCTCGCGCCGCCTCGTCGTAGACGGGCGTGGCGCTCGTCGTCGACGTGATGACTGCGTCGAGCGTGTCGGGCAACGCATCGCCGTCGAGCGGCTCGGACGGCTCGAACGGCTCGAGCGTCGGCAACACCGCTCGCAGACGCGCGCAGAATGCCGCGGCCTGCGCGGCCGTTCGCGCCTTCACGCGCACGCGTAAGCCGGGAAACAGCGCGGCGAGCGCGTCGACGTGGTGCGCGGCCTGCGTGCCGGTGCCGATGAGCAGCACGTCGCGCGGCGCGGCGCGCAGGAACGTGCGGATCGCGAGCAGCGTGACCGCGGCCGTGCGGCGGCCCGTGACGGTCGGGCCGTCGAGCGCGAAGAGCGGCTCGCCCGTCGTCGGCTCGAAGACGCTCACCTGCCCCTGGATCGTCGGCAAATCGCCGCCGCGATTGCGCGGACACACGGTCACGAGCTTGTGGATCGCGAGATCGCTCGCCGACGCGGGCATCGACAGCATCGCGCCGCCTTCGTTGAGCGGCACGACGAGCCGCGCGGGGCTCGCGATCCGGCCGTCGGCCGCGTCGAGCGCCGCGGTGCGCAATGCGTCGACCAGCTCGGCGAACGGCGTGAGGCGCGCCGTCTGCGCCGCGTCGAAAACCGCTGTCGTCATCGTTTGTCCTCTCGAAGGGGCTTCGGAGTCGGAGGCTTTGCTTCTTCGGTTCTTCGGTTCTTCGGTTCTTCGGTTCTTCGGTTCTTCGGTTCTTCGGTTCTTCGGTTCTTCGGTTCTTCGGTTCTTCGGTTCTTCGG